>NZ_JBEHVV010000004.1:68523-93239 GCF_040227395.1 Coprococcus sp. RTP21428st1_C9_RTP21428_210409 | reverse complement strand
TATACTTGTGACCGGTATAACAGTCATCCCACGTATAATGGCGGCCTCTCTGGAATTCCCCGCCGGCACTATACAGCTCCTCACACCTTCGCTGTACGCAGAGTGAACTATGGACAGCACACCGCTCACCGTATTCACATGTCCGTCAAGCCCCAGCTCTCCAAGGATAAGTATG
The DNA here is from genome assembly GCF_040227395.1 of Coprococcus sp. RTP21428st1_C9_RTP21428_210409. NCBI lineage: Bacteria > Bacillati > Bacillota > Clostridia > Lachnospirales > Lachnospiraceae > Coprococcus > Coprococcus sp. RTP21428st1_C9_RTP21428_210409. The sequence continues at coordinate 93,064 of NZ_JBEHVV010000004.1, read as the reverse complement.
TTCTTTATATTGTCTGTTGGAATAACGCCCATGGACGCCAGCATACCCGCTGCGATGGGCAGATCGAAGGCAGTGCCTTCCTTTCTGATATCCGCCGGAAAGAGATTGATCGTTATTCTCTTCGGAGGAATGTTGAAACCGGAATTGCGCAGTGCAGTCCGGACCCGTTCTCCTGCTTCCTTTACGCAGGAAGACAGGTATCCGACCATATTCATAACGGGAAGCCCATCGTGTATATCCGTCTCCACTGATATGAGCGTCCCGTCGATTCCCTGTACAAGTCCACTTAATACTTTACTATACATAAGCAAGTGCTCCTTCCCGCTCTGCCGAGCAGCCTCTCCACCGGAGCACATATTACACTAAAAAGGATATCCCATAATCAAACACAAGTCAAACTCCATTTTGTATACCTGTTTGGAATATCATATCCTTGACTTTTCCCTTTTTCTGCTGCCCTTAACCAGCTTCACCGAAGCCACCTTAAGTAGCACAAATGATGCTGCGAGATTCACACACACTGAGATCACGGCCATATGATCCACCACGAAATTCGTGTATTTACCGTATCCCGTCATGGTTTCCACCACAGATTCATCCTTGAGCAATCTGATGAAATTTTCTGCTATCCATATGGCAGGATTGACTGCATAGCACACTGCCTTTCCCATCATATAAGCAGCATAACTGCTTCTTGAACCGTCCGACATATACATCATGGATTCAAAAACTTTTCCTATCGCATATGATAAAAACACAACAGCCGCTATAGTCACTATGGTTGATATGGCCGCCGACACAGAAGTTCTCTTCACGCAGGAGTAAAATATTCCGATACTACCAACGTATATATCTATAAAGAGAACCATTCCAAGGTATTTGAACAGTTCGTCCCAGCCCATTCCTCCAACTATGAATGCAACCGCCATAAACGGAAGAGTTGCTATGACATACATTGCCGTGGTGGCAACTGCCGACAGGAGCTTTCCGGCAACTATCGATATAGGTCTTACCGGAGTCGTCAGCATGATCTCAAGCGTCTGTCTCTCCCTCTCACCGGATATCGAGGTGGATGTGATTATCGGAACTATGAGTCCTATTATGCACAGCTCACACACCGCAAGCACAGGAAACATCTGTGCAATATTTGAATAATATACCTGATATGCTGAGCCTCTGCTCGTCATGAAGAGCATTCCGACAACCAGCGCAAACAGGCAGTTGATGACTGTTATCGTCACGACCATTCTGGCACTTCTCGCATTTACCAGAATATCCTTCTTCAATATGGGATTAATAATTGTTCTTCGCGCCACGATTCTCACCTCCCGTAATCTTAAGGAACAGGGATTCCAGATCTTCCTTCTCCCTGAAAAACTGATGAACGTGCACACCGTTGTCCACAAGACTTCTGAGAAGCTCGGCGTCAGACTCCCTCGTGCCTGAATAATAGACAAGAATTTCTCCATCTTGTATACTTATGCGATCCACATTGAATCTTTCCTTCACAATGACAGATATCCTGTTGGCTGAGGCCTCCGCATCAAGTCCCAACATATATCCCTTTATCCTTACAGGAGGCATGTTCTTATCACCATTTACAATCTCATCCACGCTTCCGCTGGCCACTATCTTTCCGTGGTCTATGACACCTATACTCGTACACATCTCTGAAAGCTCCGGCAGAATATGCGAGCTTATCACGATGGTCTTGCCCATCTCCTTCAGATCACGCAGTATATTCTTCATATCATGTCTTGACCTTGGATCCAGACCCGAACTCGGCTCATCGAGCACCAGAAGCTCGGGATCATGTATGAGCGCTCTTGCTACACAGAGTCTCTGCTTCATACCTCTTGAAAGGCTGTCGACGAACTCGTCCTTTTTATCCTGAAGGGCGACAAGCTCCAGATATTTATCTGCGACCTTCTCCACTTTCCGCTTGCTCATGCCGTACATGGAGCCATAAAAATCCATGTACTCCATGACCTTCAGATTGTCGTACACACCGAAAAAGTCAGGAACATATCCTATCTTCCGTTTCACATCCGCAGGTCTGCCAAGTGCGTCTACACCGTCTATGGTGACCTTTCCCGATGTGGCTTTAAGGAGTCCGCACATGATCCTCATGGTTGTCGTCTTACCGGCACCATTTGGTCCGACAAATCCGAATATCTCGCCCTTATCAATATGAAGATTCATATGATCGAGCGCAACAAACTTTCCATATCTCTTGGTGAGTTCTTCTATATCAACCATTACCGGACACCTCCCCTCGCACTGATATGTGGAAGGTAACTGTCCACATAATAGTCTCCCTGCTGAGGAGATATAAATCTCATAGCCAGGCATCCGTCCGACATATATTTGTCAAGTTCCTGCCCCTTTATGATCGTTTGTCCATCGGCAAATACCGCGTCATATTCGCCGGTCTCTCTGTTGAGCATCTGCACTACGACCTTGTTCTTGCCGCTTCCCGCCTGGGCCTTATCGTATATCAGTTCCGTTATATCATCATTCTTGCCAAATCTGATGTTAACGTCCACGGTTTCAGAATACATCAACAGATCGTCATCACCATAATCTGATCCGCCGATTCCATTCTCATCCCTGTCATAAATGCTGTAATAATAAACTCCATCCACATCCTCATATTTTAGGGTATCTATGTCGTATACCATATAGCTGCCATAATTTTCCGTATCGGCATCACTCATCATATCCGGATCCCGCTGTATGGTTCCCCACACAGCCACAACGCCGTCATCTGCAGCGAGTCTACTGTACTGGGCAAGCCGGAGCTGCATGTAATAATTTCTGGACCATTCCGCCGACGATTCATCATCTCCGAAATAATCCTCACCATACTTCTTCGTGTAATATGATCTCATTCCGTCAAGTATGGATCCGCCGTCAAATTTGTGGGTATTCTTCCTGCTTATCCGTATGGTATCTCCCGCTCTCAGGACATCAGCAACGTAATAATATCCCTCGGACATGACCACAAGATTCTCCACATCGTACGAGGTGTCATTTGTCAATGATCCCTCAAAGCCATCTGTATATAATGTCAAATTCTTCCGAATCCTTCCAATATCGTTGCTTCCAGCAAAGCTTGCATTAGCTGATATAGTGCCAAATGAACGATTGCTGTAATAATTCAGTGTAACGCCATCTTTTCCATCATTTTTTACCGCATTGAGATTGTCATAAAAGCTGGATTCCATGGAATCATCCATCTCGATGTTGGAATATTTGCTGTTGATGTCTATCTTGTATTGGCCTGATCTGCCGCCTATTATATATGAATATGCATCCTCCCGCTTGGTATCACCGCTTATATCCGCAGCCACAAATGTAAGTCCGATAGGCTTTGTAACTCTGTACTTGAGACTTACCATATATATGGCGCATGTACCGATAATTGCACATACCGGGATAACTCCCCATATGAGCTCCTTCTTTTTGAGCCTGCTGAGGACGATGTACGCCACAGGGCCACACACAATGATATATATGATCAGCACGATCATAATGACAACAGGTGACGGGGTCTTTCTCTTGTTTGCTGCATTTGCCACATCATATCCATAATATGTGCCTCCATAATACCAGCCTCCATCGATCCAGTTATGTGTCATATCCGTAAAGCCCGCCTCCAGAGCAGCCTGCGCCTGGGCAGTCTTATCCTTCTCATCAGTCTGTGCAAGTGAATATGGGAGCACCACGATCCTGCCATGTCCCATATTCAGATAGTACCCATCTGAGCCGTCCAGCTCATGTACCTTTTGTGTGTCATTAACAGCGGAGACAAAGTCCCCGTCAAAGCTGCTGAGTTCATTTTCACCTGACGATTTTGCCAGTATCATAGCTCCACCACTGTACACCCATTGTTTTATGGCAGCACTCTGCTTCTCTGACAAGCCCGACAGATCATAATCATCCACCAACAGATACTCTATAGCCTCCATTCCCTCCTCGGACTCAGGAATATCTGAAGGTGACAATGCAACCGTCTCTACCTTTGCATTATCATACACATTGTCCATGGAAACATCCTCTATATAAGACATGGCATCCTGTCTGTCACTAATCACTCCCACTGCGGCTACCATATCATTGCCCTCTATACTCAGCGAATCCCGCTCTGAGTACACCAGCACTCCGTCGCTGTCCTTGATCTCAACCTTTGCTATGCCGGAGCCCATATTGTCGACACAGAATTCCAGCGTTGTATTTTCACCCGCCTTGAATTCCACATCTTTGGCATATGTCATATTCTTTGTGCCAAAACCCTCGGAATAGCTCGTCTGCACAGACACATTTCCCGCAAAATCTGTGTCACACACAATATCCAGCCTGATAACACTGCCTCTGTCATTTACCGCATATCCATTGAGTCCATACTTTAGCTGTATATCAAAATCAGGGTTATTTTCAATTATCCTCTGTTCAACCCGTCCATATGCACTATCTGTGTTCGTTTCCGCCATAGCTGGACAGATCATACCTCCAAGCAGCATAAGTGCAACCGCACCGCCACAGGCAAGTTTCGCCGATCTGATCATAAGTCTTTCCTTCCAATTTGACTTTATTTTTTACACTAAACTTATAATAAATTCTGCCGGTAAATAACGCAACTTACACTTTCGTAAGGACACGTCAAAGCTCTTCCGGCATTCCCCGTCCGCGCAAAAAAAAGCTCCCCGGATACATCAAATATCATGTATTCAGGGAGCTGCTCAACTCTTAACTGAAATATACTACCTCTTCATCAGGTGCACTTGTGAGTGTGACCTTCTCTGCTGTGAGAACAGGTCCTTCACCTTCAAAATCTGGGTAATACTCGTAGCCTATCTTGGCTGTGACATCAACCCACTGTCTGTCCACAAGATTCTTAGCACCCTGATAATAGCACTTGAATCCGACAAACTGGATATCCTCAACACAGCATGTCATGGCGAATCTTCCAGGAACAAATGCATTGCTGCCGTACTGCTTTGGTCTAAACACCATGGCCTTGAAGTGGATCTTCTTGCCGTCGTATCTCTCTTTCATGTCAGATGCATCCACATACCAGATACCGAAATCGTCATCCGGCAGTTCTATCACATCTGCGCTCACATCGTATGGCAGATCCTCAGGTTCATTTGTCTCAGGTGCAATGGAGCCATCTTTCATCTCAAAGATGATCTGTGCTCTTCTGTTCACCGCCTTGATGGATCTTCTCCACTCAGGAATCTTGGAATTCTCATCACATCTGTTGAAGATGACCATATCCGCACTGTTGAACTGCTCAACCATGGTTGCCTTCATGTTCTGTGAGTACACATCGTATGTCTCCGCATTCACAAATGAGATAACCTGGACAACCGTCCATCCCTTTGGAACCCTTATCTCAAATATCTTATCGAGCTTCCACATACCATTGTACTCGATCATGACCTGTTCCGGATTGTATTTGTCCTGAAGGTCAAGGAGATGGTCTGTGGTGAGCTGATCTTCCTCTATGAACTCTGTATATATATTAGCCTTCTTCAGAGCCTCAAGATCATACTCCTCCTCTCCGTCCTCACAGACGAGAAGAAGTGTCTTGGCTCCACCTGTAAAGCCTCTGTCCATCAGGGTCTCCTTGGCAAATGTTGTCTTACCGCTCTCAAGGAATCCCATGAACACATATACAGGTATCTCTTTATTCTGACGTCCCATCATATTAACTCCTTATCATAGAACAACCTGCTTAAACCTCGAACAGTTCTGCAAGGTCGTCCTCCTTAAGCTTGCTTCCTATTACGCAAAGCTTACCAGTGATGTCAGCCTTGCCCTTTCTGATCTCGAACTCGCCTGGTACAAGATCAAAGTACAGCCACTCACCTGCATCGCTAGGAACGATACCCTTTGCTCTGAGGATAACACCGTACTTCTCTGTGTCAGCCAGAGTGTCAAGGATCTCTCTGAGCTTGTCCTCATTGTACTTGTGTGGTGTCTCCTTGCCCCAGCTTGTAAATACCTCATCTGCATGATGATGGTGGTGATCATGGTCATGGCAGCCACATGTACACTCATCGCCATGGTCGTGATCATGATGATGATCGTGGTCATCGTGGTCGTGGTGATGCTCGTGCTCGTCGTGATCGTGGTGATGCTCGTGCTCATCGTGGTCGTGATGATGCTCATGGTCGTCATCATGGTCGTGATGATGGTCATGGTCGTGACAGCCACATGTGCACTCATCGCCGTGGTCGTGGTCATGATCATGTCCCTTCTTAGCCTCATCCATCATTGTCTCCTCAAGAGACTTGTAGTTCTGCATAGCCTCTCTGATGGCTGCTCCATCGATCTCATCCCATGGAGTTGTGATGATGGTTGCATGATCGTTCTTCTCTCTGATCATGGCTACAGCCTTCTCTATCTTGTCCTGTGTAGTAGTCTGTGTTCTGCTCAGGATGATAGTGTTCGCACTCTCGATCTGGTTGTTGAAGAACTCGCCAAAGTTCTTCATATAAATCTTAACCTTTGACACATCGGCAACTGTTGTGTAGCTGTCGAGCTCAACATCAAGATTGCCTGATACATCCTTTACTGCCTTGATAACATCAGACAGCTTACCAACTCCTGACGGCTCAATGATGATCCTGTCAGGCGTGTAATCTGTGATAACCTGCTTGAGTGCAGTACCAAAATCTCCGACCAGTGAACAACAGATACAACCTGAGTTCATCTCTGTGATCTGAACGCCGGCATCCTTCAGGAAACCGCCATCGATTCCTATCTCACCAAACTCGTTCTCTATGAGAACCAGCTTCTCGCCCTTAAATGCCTGCTCAATAAGTTTCTTGATCAACGTTGTCTTACCGGCCCCAAGGAAGCCTGAGATAATATCAATCTTTGTCATATCAATCACTCCTTAAACAAATTTATATTAAGACTGTGCAGTAAATACACAGTCTTTGATACCTACATCCACATGATTATACTCGATTGCCTTTATTTTTGCAAGAAATCAAGCATTTTATGTGTGTTAATGAACTATTGTCTCATGTGCACATCCACCTGATTGAACGGAATCTCTATGCCGTTCTCATCAAATGCCTTCTTGAGCTTCCACATGGCATCCCACTTGGCATCGAAAAACTTCTCTATCGTCGCATAGAACTTCACATACATATTGATCCCACTGTCTGCAAATTCATCTATATAGAACAGAATCTGCTCATCCGGAAGATAACCATCCACATCCTTAATGGTCTCAATGGTAACCCTCTTGACCTTCTCCATATCAGAATCATACGCAACAGAAAATGGTATATCCACCCTCCTCATATCATGCTCTGTCACATTCACAAGGGATGTGTTGGATATGTTGCCATTCGGTATGACGACTGATTTGTTGTCGAAAGTTATCAGCCTTGTATAGAATATGTCTATGGACACGACTGTTCCTTCGCAGTGAGTATTGTTCTCCACAATATAGTCACCGACCCTGAATGGTTTTAATATGAGAATCAACAAGCCGCCCGCAAGATTCGACAGACTTCCCTGAAGTGCAAGTCCGAGGGTAACCCCCGCTGTGCCTAGTATAGTTATAAATGAAGTGATCTGAAATCCCACAATGCTCGCCGCAGTGAGCACGATCAACACATTCAGAACAATCTTGACCGCAGATATGAAAAAACCAGCAACGCTTGGATCCAGCTTTGACCTCTCAAAACTCTTCCTGAGTATCCTGAGCAGCAACTTCACCAGCTTGAAGCAGACGACCATGAATATGACAGCCACAACTATACTGCCAAGCTTGGACATACACCAGTCTGTAAGCTTCTGGATATACTGCCCTACGATACTTACCTGATCCGTGGCCTCCTTCACCGCATCCCCGACCACACTCTCTGTGGTCGCAGTATCAGCCGCCATGTTATACAGATCACCAATCAATAGCATAAATGTCTATTCCTCCTATTTTACATGGGCAAACACTGCAAATGACAGTGCAGGAGCACTCACTTCTATCACGCCATCCGCAGCAGTCTCATATCCTTTGTTATTGTTACCCTCGCCTCCGTATTTCAGGTTATCACTTGAGAAGATCTCTCTGTACTTTCCATCCGTCTCAACCGGAAGCTTATATCCTGTCACATTTTTAAGTCCGAAGTTGCAGACAATATACACATCATCTGCGACATCCAAACCATGTCTTACAAATGATATTACCTGTCCCTTCTCCTGTATATCAAGTGCACTGCCGGCAAGGTCCCTGCCATCACCGCACAGAGCATTCTTTGTATCGTATAATTTGTTGAGTTCCTTTATATATTTCTGAAAATAGCTGTTTGCATCGAACTCAAGAACCGACCAGTCGATCTGGGTTCTTCCGTCAAACCCGGCAAATCCGCCTAATTCCTGTCCCATAAACGTCAGCTTTCTTCCCGGTAGTGACATGGTGAGACCAAACAGAAGTCTGAGATCAGCATACTTGTCCTCATAGCCACCCGACATCTTGGATGCGTAACTTCCACGCTCATATGCAACCTCATCATGGCTGAGCGCCCATACGGTATCATCATTCTCGTCAAATGGTATACCACATGTATAATCCGTAAAGCTTCCTCTGTTCACTGGAGGTATCATCATGAAATCTGTCACTCTGGACACAGCTTCATTATTCCACCTGAGATCTGTCATGACAGCATCGCCTGCAGTGCCGAGGGTTGTTCTCAATGCTCTGATAAGTTCCTCGTCCTCCAGCCTTACTCCGTCCAGATGATATGTGTCTATCCAATATGCGATGCAATCCACATCCCTCACAGATACCATATCCATGATAACGCCTATTCCCTTGCTGTGGAAATGGTCGACCATAGCCATGAACTCCGTAGGTGTTCCAAATCTCGATGTCGGAGCGAACATTCCCACGGTATCATAGCCCCAGCCATTGTCATCTCTATATTCCATAAGTGGCATAAACTGTATGTAGTTGTATCCCATATTCTTCACGTACATGGCAGCCTCTTTGCCAAATTCGAGATAGTTAAGAGGATATCCATCTGAGTTTCTCTTCCATGTCGGCATGTGGACCTCATATATATTTACCGGGGCAGATACACTGCCTCTCTTCTTCATATATGAAGAGTCTAACCAGCTATACTCAAGCTTTGCAAGTACCGACGCATTTCCCGGTGCCACCTCATAAACCTCAGCGTAAGGGTCTGCAAATATATCTGTATTTCCATCTCTGTATAATGCCTCGAATTTGTATCTGGTATTCATGAGATCGCCCGGAATGAACAGCTCAAACATATCAGTGTAGTCAATCCTTCTCATAGGATTCACGCGTCCATCCCATCCGTTGAAATCTCCGACCACACTGACCCTGGTTGCCCCCGGCATATTCATGCAGAACGATACACCCTGTACACCATCGAGCGTGATCTGTCTTGCTCCAAACAGATCCTTTACATGGAAATCCGACAATATTCCATCGTCTCCATTTACCACCTTCATGACATTGACTGGATCCACGCTGTATCCGAATGAATACGGATCATAGAATTCAGCCGCCTGCTCGCCTTCTGTTATGAGCTTATATGCAAATGCCCCGCTATCCTCGATCTTCACTGTAAAAAATCCCTGTGAACCTATCTCGGTCATAGGATATTTAAATATCGGCTCGCCCGTTTCTTCATTTATCCTGAGAACAAACGCAGCCGTAGCCCTCGGAAGGTATGCATTTACATAGCAGTCATTAAGACACTGGTGCATACCAAGAATATGATGAGGGTTGCCATGCGTACCCCTTGTTATCGCTGCAACCTCATCTGATTTCAATACAAATATCTCCATAAAACCCCTTCTCCTAATGTTAGTCTATCTTGTGTATAAATATTCCGCTTCTGAGCTTTGGCTCAAACCACGTTGACTTTGGAGGCATGAGAAGTCCCGCATCTGCAATGTCGAACAGTTCAGTGATGGATGTCGGATACATCGAGAATGCAACCGCCATTCCTCCATCCACCAGACGCTCAAGCTCTGCAAGTCCTCTGATTCCACCTACGAACATGATCCTCTGATCAGTTCTCGGATCATGTATTCCAAGTATCGGTGCAAGCACATTGTCCTGAAGTACCGATACGTCAAGTCTGCCCACGACATCATCCGGAACAATACCTTCTCTGACATCCAGTCTGTACCAGCTTCCATCCATGTACATTCCCACCTGTCCTTTGACCTGTGGTTCCACCGGAACATCACTGGCTGTCACATCAAATATCTTTGAAACCTCATCCATGAATTCCTGCTTGTCATGTCCGTTGAGATCCTTTACCACTCTGTTGTACGGCATGATCATAAGCTGGTCATGAGGGAAAAGTACAGAGAGGAAATAATTGAATTCCTCATCCCCGGTATATCCCGGATTCTTCTCTCTCATATGGATTCCCGCCTTGACGGCCGATGCCGCCCTGTGGTGTCCATCCGCTATATAGATATCGTCCACTCCTTCAAATGCAGCTCTGATGGTGTCTATATCTTCCTGGCCATCTATTATCCATACGTTGTGAGTGATCCCGTCAGGTGATGTGAAGCCGTACAACTTATCACCCTTCTTCACTCTATCGATGATCTCGTCAACCTTATCTATCGCTCTGTACGCAAGGAATATAGGTCCCGTCTGCGCTCCGCATGCCTCGACATGCTTTATTCTGTCTATCTCCTTGTCCTCTCTGGTATTCTCATGCTTCTTGATGACTCCATTCATATAGTCATCTATAGAAGAACATGCCACGAGTCCTGTCTGATGCCTGCCATCCATGATAAGCTCATAAATATAATAGACTGGTCTGCGCTCCATGATATATGTTCCATCATCTATCATGCCCTGAAGCAGCTGACCAGCCTTATCATATACACATGGAGCATATGTATCCACATCTGGTCCAAAGGATGTCTCTGCTCTGTCCACTTTCAAAAATGATAATGGTTCGCGCTTGACCTCTATCTCTGCTTCCTGACGGTTATACACATCGTATGGCAAGGCAGCTACTCTGCCTGCAACATCTGGTCTCGGTCTATAGGCTCTAAAACTTCTGATTGTTGCCATATTCTCTACTCCTGTCATAAATATTTTATTGTATGTGCCAATTAACCTCTCACAGCCTTGACAACCTTCTTGATCGAATCCTCATATTCCTCCTCTGATGAGTTCTCGAATATGAAGAGATCCTTGATGTTTGTAGGCGGATTGAAGTTCTGGCTGTTGATGTACTCATCCCAGTGCTCAAGCTTCCATGTATCTCTGTCTGAAGCTCTCTTGATCATTCTCTCATGACATACATCTTTTCTTGTATTTACCCAGATAACGAAGAGCTCTGCATCTTTCTCTGCAAGCTTAGCGCGAAGATTGTCAAGATACTCATCATCTCTGATCTCCTCTGTGAACGGAGCATTGATGAGAACTGTATCATTGTAATCCAATGCCTCAAATGCAAGATCCAGCACACAGTAATACTCGTAATCTCTGATCTCCTTCTGGAAGAAGTCTGATGAACGGTTGTACTCCTGTCCGGCAACTACAAATATCTGCTTTGAAAGTACGATAAGTGTATCCTTGTCAAGGTATACACAATTGTGAAGTGCCTTTGCAACCTGCTTTGAAATAAATGTCTTTCCACATGCTGGTGGTGATGTAACTAAAATAAGCTTCTTCATATCTATAAATGCCTCCATGTAAATGAAATCAATTTTTCTAATAGTTTATCACAATTGCTATTTGCTTACAACATTTTTTAACGTTAAATAAAAATAAAGAACAGCAAAGAACAATATACGTAAAAAACCGTCAGACCTGTTTTGCAGGCCTGACGGTTAAGATCATATCTCCCAACTGTATGTTGTTATATTTTTATTTTACTCTGATTGTACACTTTGCATACTTACCACTGCCATCCTTAGCCTTACATGTAATTACCGCACGCCCCTTCTTCTTACCTACTACTGTTCCTCTTGTTGTTACAGTAGCTATCTTCTTATTTGAGGAAACCCAGGTAACTGCCTTGTTGTTTGCAGTTGCAGGACCTACTGTTGCCCTGAGTGTTATCTTTCCCTTTCTCTTTATGGTTGCTGTCTTCTTGTTTAACTTGATCGAAGAAACCATAATAACTGAATTGATTGTACACTTGGCAGTAATATTGCTTCCGTCCTTTGATTTACATGTGATAACTGCCGAACCCTTTCCAACAGCCTTGACAACTCCTGTTGACGAAACTGTTGCAACCTTGGTGTTCGATGATGACCATGTAACCGCCTTATTGTTTGCCGCTGCAGGACCTACAGTTGCCTTGAGTGTGAATGTCGCACCCTTCTTGATAGTCTTGTTTGTTGCATTGAGCTTGATGGATGTTACAGGCTGTGAAACCGTAACAGTACACTTTGCAAGCTTGCCGCTTCCATCCTTAGCCTTACATGTGATAACTGCTGTTCCCTTTGATACTGCTGTGATAGTACCATTGTTTACAGTTGCTACCTTGCTGTTAGAAGTTGTCCACTCAACATTTCTGTTATTTGCGTTAGCAGGAGCTACAGTCGATGTTATTCTGCCCTGTTTACCCACAAACAGATTCAGTTTTGTCTGATTAAGTTTTATTCCTGTAACCGGCTGGTTAACTGTAAGTCTGAGAGCTGCCTTGGCCTTTCTTCCTTCAATGCCTTCGACAGCCTCGCATGTGATTGTCGCTGTACCACGGCCCTTAGCTACTATCTCACCGTTCTCATTTACTGTTGCAACTGCATCACTTGATGATGTCCACTTCAGTGCTGCACTGGCTGCATCCTCTGGATTGATAGTTGTATTTACTACAAATTTATCGCCAACATTTACTGTCTTGTTAGTCTCAGCAAGAACTATGGATGAAATCTGCTGAATAACAGTGACCTCACATGTCTTTGATATGTTACTTCCATCTCTTGCAGTACATGTTATTGTTGTTGTTCCGGCTTTAACACCTGTTATTGTTCCGTTTGATACTGTTGCAACACCCGGATCACTTGACTGCCATATAACATTTCTGTCATTTGCATCTTCTGGAAGTACGGTCTGCTTAACAGTTCCTCGTTCACCCACATACAGAGTGAGCTTCTCCTTGTCAAGTGTTATAGCACTTACATACTTCTTTACTGTAAGAGTGAATGATGTTGTTTTCTCACTTCCATCAACTGCTGTAGCTGTGATAACTGTGGTTCCTCTGTCGAGGGCTGTTATCAAACCATCCTTGTCAATGCTTGCAACACTCTCATCTGATGATGTCCAGATGACTTCCTGATTCGATGCAGTTGCAGGGGATGCAGTGCTTGTTACCTGCAGTGTATCACCAGCATATATTGTTGTCTTGTCTCTGTTTATTCTAAGGCTTGTAACTCTCTGCTTTACTGTAATGTTGCAATCCACATACTCATCATCTGAAATTGAAAATCTGATAACAGCAGTTCCTGCTGATCTGGCAGTAACTGTAGCCTTTGTCTTATCTGTTGAACTATATGACACCGAAGCAACGTTTGTATCTGACGATGTCCACTTCAAATTCTTGTAAATACTTGCATCATCCGCATCGATAACAGCCTCAAGTGATACTGTTCTGCTTTCCGTATCTGCTCCGAGCAGCAATTCTGCACTGTTCATATTGAGAGTCAAACCTTTTACAGGCGGCTGTACAGTCACATGACACTTGCCGTACACCTGCTCAGTATCAACAGATGTACATATGATATCAGCTTCTCCCGGATTGACTGCCTTCACATTTCCCTCGGCATCGACCGTAGCAATGCTCTCATTTGATGATGACCATACAACGCTCTGCTCCACTGCAGTATTTGGAGAAACCGTAGCAACGAGATTACTGCTTCCACCTGCAATGATCGTCATTCTAGACTGTGAAAGTGTCACGCTGTTTACTCTCTGTTCAACATTTACCTGAATTACTGTCTCTACATCAGGATTATCAGTTGATGTAAAATGAAGGAATGCGATTCCTGCACCTCTTGTTGTTATAGTCTTACTTGATGTATTAAACGACAAAACCTTATTGTTTTCTTTGCCATACGCATCAGTCACCTTACAAGTGAATCCTGATATCTCTTTGGACGCAAGACCATCCTCGGTAACACACTTTACATCCAGCTTCTTAGAGCCATTTCTTGGATATGTTCCACAGTCCATGTTGATGACTGCGCCATTCTCGTATGTTATCTGGTTGCCTGCATCATCCTTCTCGTTCTGATCTACAAGATAAAGTCCGGTAACAGGCTTGTGACACTCCATATTCACATATCCTATAGCACGATCATTCAGCAGAATGTTAATCTGAGCTGTTCCCGCCGAAACACAGGTCAGTTCTCCTGTCTCCCTGTCTATCTGTGCAACTCTTTCATTTGACGAACTCCATGTTATGTTCTTGTGTGGATTCTTTTCGTCATCCGTAGCTGTAAGTGTAGTCGTATCACCAACTCTGAAGCTGAGTGTAGAACTGTCTGACTTTACAACATTTCCATCAGTTGTATACCATACTGTGACCTTGAGCGGGTTAAGAATGTTGAGTGTGAACTTGACCTTCCCCATTCCTGCTCCTGTATAGTAATTGTATGTAATCTTCTCCGCATCCGGCTCCGCTGTAAATATATATCCATCAAGCTGTCCTCCAGTCACGGATGACGCCTCATTGCTGGCATCTATGCCCTGTATTCCTGCGTATCCTGTAGTATTCCTGTTTCGTTTATGAATTTCAACCCCATTATCATCCGTTAAAGGCTTGCCGTTGTTATCTACAGCAACAGGAAGTTCATAGTCATACCACGCCTTATGCAAACCATAGACTTTTGAAAAATCGCTAAAATCATAATCATAGTTCGTAGTATCAAGTGTTATATCCCTGCTATTCCCACTGCAACTGAACACACCATCATCGCCATAAAGTTTAGGACACACTGATATATCTATGGCCACAAGATTGTTGTTGTCAATCTCAAGTTCTTTAAGGTCAGGATGACCATCAAGCTTTATACCCTGGATATTATTGTCTGAAATATAAAGCTTCTCCAATAAACTGTTTGATGCTATATCAAGCTCTGCAAGAGAATTTGATGATGCGTCAAGATTAACCAGATTGGTGAGAGTAGATACATCAAGCTTATTTATGCCAGTATCCTTGACATAAAGCTCTCTAAGTGCTGTATTCGCAGTAAAATCCACCGCACCCAGAACATTGCTGCTGACATCAAGGTAGCTAAGACTTGTGTTCTTTGACACATCTATTGATGTAAGTCTCGTGTTAGAACAATCAAGTGTTGTAAGCGCCGGGGTATTGTCTATGTTCAGCTCAGCCACATAGCTATTTGAACAATCAAGCGAACCAAGGACTATATCACCGGATACGTCAAGCTTGGTAATTGACGAACGAACAACAACTCCACTGTCGCTCTTTGCTCCAGCACAATAAAGATTCTTAAGCTTCTCATGACCTGACACATCAAGGACAGGCAGTGAACGCATGCTGTCACAATAAAGTGTTGTAAGCTCCATGTTTGAGCCAAGATCAAGTGTTGATATGGTGGTTCCACTTACGCCAAGCACCTTAAGCCCCTTCATATTGCTGACATCTATCGATGAAAGGTTTGTTGAATTGGCATTGAGCAGTACAAGATTATTGTAATCAGCCAGAGATGTAAGGCTTGTGATCTTGTTTCCACTTATATCAAGATATGTAAGTTTCTCTGCACTTACCGGCAATGTCAGACTGTCTATTCTGTTACTTGAGACATCTATATATTCAAGATTCTCAAGATTCTCTATATCAAGATTCCTTATAGACTGCTCATTACAATCCAGCTTTGACAGATTGGTGAACAATTCTACGCCATTCAAACTTGATATAGCAGGAGAACACTTCGAAACATCTATAGATGTTACATTCGAGATCTCCGCATCTGACAGATAACCATTACTGTCTGTATCGAAATTACTCGACACATAGCTTCTAAACGACGAATCCGTAAACGTGTCAGCTATGGATACGCCATCATCCGCTGCATAAACCGGGCCAACACTGGCCATTGACTGGACAATCATCGCTGCACTCACAGCCGCTGCCAGCC
Organism: Coprococcus sp. RTP21428st1_C9_RTP21428_210409; assembly: GCF_040227395.1. Classification (NCBI taxonomy): domain Bacteria; kingdom Bacillati; phylum Bacillota; class Clostridia; order Lachnospirales; family Lachnospiraceae; genus Coprococcus; species Coprococcus sp. RTP21428st1_C9_RTP21428_210409. Next base: position 76,927 of record NZ_JBEHVV010000004.1, on the reverse strand, counting down.
ATCTCTTCCCTTTTCTCATAAAATACCTCCCTTAGTAATTCATGGTTTATTTACAATTAATCTAATTTTAGTATACCTGTTTGTGCAATGTCAACATAATGTTATCAATAATACTGCATAATATAACGCCATGCAAAACAAAAAAATTGCCGGAACATGTTCACTTCATAGCAGCAACATTATCCCGGCAAATCTTTATGATATTGTTAGCACAGACACTTCAAATATCCATATAATTTATTACTTCTTTGTGATATATCCCTTAGCCTTCAGAAGCTCTGCACAGAGAACTGCACCACCTGCAGCACCTCTTACAGTGTTGTGTGAAAGGCCAACGAACTTCCAGTCATATACTGAATCCTCACGGAGACGTCCAACGCTGATACCCATACCTTTCTCGAAGTCAACGTCCAGAGCAACCTGTGGTCTGTTGTCCTCCTCAAGGTACTGGATAAACTGCTTTGGTGCACTTGGAAGACCAAGCTCCTGAGGCGCGCCCTTGAAGCTTGTCATAGCCTCGATAAGCTGCTCCTTTGTAGGGTTCTTTCTGAACTTTACGAATACAGTTGCTGTATGTCCGTTGAGAACTGGGACTCTGATACACTGGCTTGTGATAGTGATTCCCTCTGCAGGAACGATCACACCATTCTCCTTGTCTACCTTACCCCAGATTCTGAGTGGCTCCTTCTCTGACTTCTCTTCCTCACCGCCGATATATGGGATGATGTTGCCAAGCATCTCAGGCCAATCCTTGAATGTCTTACCTGCTCCTGAGATTGCCTGATATGTGCTTACGATAACCTCGTATGGCTCAAATGGCATCCATGCTGTAAGTACCGGTGCGTAGCTCTGGATTGAGCAGTTAGGCTTAACTGCAACAAATCCTCTCTCTGTTCCAAGTCTCTTCTTCTGGAACTCGATAACCTCTGCATGGTCTGCATTGATCTCTGGAACCATCATAGGAACATCAGGAGTCCATCTGTGAGCTGAGTTGTTTGAAACTACAGGAGTCTCTGTCTTGGCATAAGCCTCCTCTATAGCTTTGATCTCATCCTTTGTCATATCTACTGCTGAGAATACAAAATCAACTGTGGCTGCGACCTTCTCAACCTCATTGACATTGTATACTACAAGCTTCTTAACTGCCTCTGGCATCGGTGTATCCATCTTCCATCTGTCACCAACTGCCTCTTCGTATGTCTTGCCTGCGCTTCTTGGGCTGGCTGCAACTGTAACGACCTCGAACCAAGGATGGTTCTCAAGAAGTGAGATAAATCTCTGACCTACCATACCTGTTGCGCCAAGGATACCTACCTTTAACTTGTCACTCATTTTTCTTCTCTCCTATTTATCTTTTATTACTTTATGACTCTTACCTTAACTACTCCCTCGATTGCTGAGAGTTCTGCGATGTCGTCTGCTGTTGGCTCTACACCGATATCAAGGATAGAATATGCGTAATCGCCCTTTGCCTTGCTGATCATTCCTGATACATTGCCGCCCTTCTTGGAGAATACTCCTGTGAACTGGGTGAGCATGTTAGGGATGTTCTTGTGGCAGATAGTAACTCTGGCTACATCACTGCACTGTCCCATGTTTACGTTTGGATAGTTTACAGAGTTCTTGATGTTTCCATCGTTGATGTATGCCTTGATCTCCTTACAAGCCATAACTGCACAATTGTCCTCTGACTCTGCTGTTGAAGCTCCAAGATGTGGGAATGCTACCACGTTCTTGTAACCTGCTATAGCCGGGTTAGGGAAGTCTGTCATATACTTTGCAACCTTGCCTGAGTCGAGTGCCGCCTTCATATCCTCATCGTTGACCAGTACGTCTCTTGCGAAGTTGAGGATCTTCACGCCGTCCTTCATCAGTGCAAATGCATCTGCATTGATCATTCCCTTTGTGCTGTCAAGAGCTGGAACATGAACTGTTATATAATCACAGTCTCTGTAGATATCCTCTACATTTGTGATGTGCTTTACATCCTTTGAAAGTCCCCATGCTGCATCTACTGACACATATGGATCATATCCGTATACCTGCATGCCGAGCTTAAGCGCAACATTTGCAACCTTTGCTCCAATGGCACCAAGTCCGATTACACCGAGCTTCTTGCCAAGGATCTCATTGCCTGCGTAGTTCTTCTTCTGCTTCTCCACCATCTTGGCGATATCTGCCTCAGCGGCATTGTCCTTGACCCAGTTGTAACCGCCAACGAGATCTCTTGAAGCCATGAGGAGCGCTGCTACTACAAGCTCCTTAACACCATTTGCATTTGCTCCTGGTGTGTTAAATACTACGATACCCTTCTCAGCGCACTTATCAAGTGGAATGTTGTTGACACCTGCACCTGCACGGGCTACTGCCAGAAGGTTGTCTGACAGCTCAAGATCATGCATGGATGCACTTCTGACCAGAACTGCATCTGCATCTGCGAAATTGTCTGTTACTTCATATGTATCAGGTAAAAGCTCCATACCGCACTTGGCGATAGGGTTTAAGCAATTAATCTTTACTGACATGTCTTTTTCTCCCTTTTCTGTTACAATATATTACTTGTTCTCTGCCTCGAACTTCTTCATGAACTCTACAAGCTTCTCAACACCCTCGATAGGCATTGCGTTGTAGATAGATGCTCTCATACCACCTACTGTTCTGTGACCCTTGAGGTTGACAAATCCAGCCTCTGTAGCCTCCTTGACGAACTTTGCATCAAGGTCTGCGTCACCAGTTACAAATGGTACGTTCATGAGTGAACGGTCTTCCTTTACTACAGTTCCCTTGAAGAGCTCTGAGCTGTCGAGGAAATCATAGAGGATCTTGGCCTTCTTCTCGTTGTGAGCCTTCATAGCCTCAAGGCCGCCCATCTCCTTAACCCACTTGAATACCTTGCCACAGATATAGATGCCGTAGCATGGAGGTGTGTTGTAGAGTGAGTCTGCATCTGCCTGAGTCTTGTACTTGAGCATGGTTGGTGTAAATGGCATTACGTCATCTCTGATAAGATCCTCACGGATGATAGCCACTACTACGCCTGCAGGACCAACGTTCTTCTGAACTCCGAAGTAGATCATACCGTAATCCTCAACATTTACAGGCTGTGAGAGAATGTCTGATGACATATCTGCAACGAGTATCTTGCCCTTTGTGTTAGGAAGTGTGTGGTATGTTGTTCCATATATAGTATTGTTATGACAAATGTAAACATAATCAGCATCGTCATCGATCGGAAGATCTGAACAGTCTGGGATATATGAGAAAGTCTTGTCTGCTGATGATGCAACTGCAACTGCCTTTCCATATTTCTTTGCTTCTTCGTATGCTTTCTTTGCCCACTGACCTGTTATGATGTAGTCAGCTACGCCATTCTTCATGAGATTCATTGGAATTGCTGCAAACTGCTGTGAAGCTCCTCCCTGAAGGAAAAGCACCTTGTAGTTGTCAGGTATGTTCATGAGATCTCTGAGATCCTTCTCTGCCTCTTTGATGATATTGTCGAAGGCTTTAGATCGATGGCTCATCTCCATTACGCTCATGCCTGTTCCCTTGTAATCAAGCATTTCTTCTGCTGCCTCTTTTAATACCACCTCAGGAAGAACTGAAGGGCCTGCTGAAAAGTTGTACACTCTTGCCATTTTTGTTATCTCTCCTTCTTTTTAGTTGTGACGATGATTTCGTTTTAATGTATGTAAGCCTGTGTTTCGCTGCCTATATCGTTCTGCGGAGCGCTCCCGCTCGTCTCCTCCTGCAGCGGTACTAAGGTGCCGCCTACAGCGCCACCTAAGGACCGGCGGAGGAGAATGTCCTTCGAACGATATAGGCAGCGAAACACAGGCTAATTTACTTTATTTACGAAATCATCTGTTTATGACCTAATAAAATGTGTGCGAGATATTTTACTTAACAAAAATGTCCTTCGTTCCCATTTATATGAAAATTCTGACTTATCTTTGTTTTTTTGGTGTATCTCGCTTGCGATTAACAAGTTATTTTTACTAAATTCTTATATTATCAAGTAAAACAACTTTATTATCGCTTATATCCCTGTACTATAGCACTCTTTTCGCCTGTCGGCAAGTAGGGATTATATATATAAGCACCATATCTATGTTTTGTACGCGCACAAATATGGTGCCTTTCCGAGCTTATATTGACATATATTACATATCGTCTTCTGAGAAACAGGTGTCGATGGCTGCTCCCGGAGCTACCATTGGCCATACCTTGTCGTCTCCCGCTATTGTTACATCTATTACCACAGGTCTGCCTGCTGTCAGGGCTGTCTTCATTGCTGCCTCGAACTCATCAAGGGTGTTGGCTCTGATTCCCATGGCACCAAGTCCCTCTGCTACCTTGACGAAATCTACCGAATCGTCAAGCACGGTGTTGGAATATCTGTGGTCATAGAACAGTGTCTGCCACTGTCTTACCATTCCAAGTACGTGGTTGTTCAGGACTACCTGGATGATAGGCACGTTGTATCTCGCAGCTGTTGCTATCTCGTTCAGATTCATTCTGAAGCATCCGTCACCGGCTATGTTGATGACTGTCTTATCAGGTCTACCGTACTTTGCTCCGATAGCTGCGCCAACACCGTAACCCATGGTTCCAAGTCCGCCTGATGACAGGAATGTCCTAGGCTCCTTGAATGTATAGTTCTGGGCTGCCCACATCTGATGCTGTCCGACATCTGTTGTGATGATCGCATCACCCTCTGTAAGCTCGTAGATTTTCTTGATAGCTGCAGGTCCGTTCAGTGTGTCAAAGCTGTACACGTCAGGATTCTGCTTCTTGAGGTCTTCGATCTCAGACATCCATGTCTTGTTGGACTGGGCGGCAAGCTTGCTGTTGAGGAGCTTCAGGACCTCCTTTGCGTCGCCGACTATGCTGGCATTTGTAGGGATGTTCTTGTCTATCTCAGCTGCATCTATATCTATATGTATGATCTTTGCATTTGGCGCGAACTTGGATGCATTTCCGATAACTCGGTCTGAGAATCTGGCACCAACAACGATCACAAGATCTGCCCTTGACACACCGAGGTTGGACACCTTTGTTCCGTGCATACCGATCATGCCTGTATATCTCTCGCTTCTTCCGTCAAATGCGCCCTTGCCCATAAGTGTATCGCACACTGGTGCATCCACCTTATCTGCAAATTCTGCAAGCTCTGCTGATGCGTCAGAGATGATACATCCGCCACCTGCCATGATAAATGGTCTTCTTGAAACCTTGATCATCTCAAGGACTTTGTTCACATCCTCCTCGCGGATGGTGTCTGTCTTTCTCTCGATGACCTCCGGTGTCTCTGGTATATACTCTGTCTCCGCTGCGGTTACATCCTTTGTTATATCCACAAGCACCGGGCCAGGTCTGCCGCTCTTTGCGATCTTGAACGCACGTCTGATGGTCGGTGCAAGATCATCTATGTGCTTCACGATAAAGCTGTGCTTGGTGATAGGCATAACAACACCTGCAATGTCTACCTCCTGGAAGCTGTCCTTACCGAGCATATTTACACCTACATTTGCTGTTATTGCCACAACAGGAATGGAATCCATGTATGCTGTAGCTATACCTGTTACAAGGTTGGTGGCACCCGGACCTGATGTGGCCATACATACGCCGACCTTGCCTGTAGCTCTGGCATATCCATCTGCCGCATGGGCAGCCCCCTGCTCATGTGATGTGAGCACATGGTTGATCTCATCCTGGTGCTTGTAGAGGGCATCATATACGTTGAGGATAGTTCCTCCCGGATAACCGAACACGGTGTCAACGCCCTGTTCTTTAAGGCACTCTATAACAATTTCAGAACCTGATATCTTTGACATCTTACTTTCTCCTTTTCCCTTAATTGTGATCAATTAATTCTTTGGCACCTCAAGAACAGCACCTCTGTTGCCTGATGTAACCATAGCTGCGTATCTTGCAAGATAGCCTGTTGTAACCTTTGGCTGTCTTGGCTTCCATGCAGCCTTTCTCTTTGCAAGCTCCTCGTCTGAGACATCGAGCTTGATGCTGAGGTTGTTGATATCGATCTCGATCATATCGCCTTCCTCAACAAGAGCGATAGGTCCGCCCACAGCAGCTTCAGGTGATACATGTCCGATGGACGCTCCACGGCTTGCTCCTGAGAATCTTCCGTCTGTAATAAGGGCAACTGATGAACCAAGTCCCATACCAGCGATGGCTGATGTAGGGTTGAGCATCTCTCTCATACCAGGGCCTCCCTTTGGTCCCTCGTATCTGATGACTACCACGTCACCCTCTACGATCTTGCCGCCCTTGATAGCTGCGATTGCGTCCTCCTCACAGTCAAATACCCTTGCAGGGCCCTTGTGAGCCAGCATCTCAGGCACAACTGCTGAACGCTTTACTACAGAGCCGTCTGGTGCAAGGTTACCCTTGAGTACAGCCAGACCACCTGTAACTGTATATGGATTGTCCATAGGTCTGATGACCTCAGGATTCTTGTTTACACTATTGGCAACAGCCTCTCCTATTGTCTTGCCTGTAACTGTCATGCAGTCCTTGTTGATGAGTCCTGCATCTGCAAGCTGCTTGATAACCGCATACACACCACCGGCCTCATTGAGATCCTCCATGTATGTGTGGCCTGCAGGAGCAAGGTGACACAGGTTAGGTGTCTTTGCGCTGATCTCATTTGCAAATGAGATATCAAAGTCGAAACCGATCTCATGTGCGATGGCTGGAAGGTGGAGCATAGAGTTGGTTGAACATCCAAGTGCCATATCAACTGTAAGAGCGTTGATGATTGACTCCTTTGTGATGATGTCTCTAGGCTTGATGCCCTTTCTGTACATATCCATAACTGCCATTCCTGCATGCTTTGCAAGCTTAAGTCTCTCTGAATATACTGCAGGGATTGTTCCATTTCCAGGAAGTCCCATTCCAAGAGCCTCTGTCAGACAGTTCATAGAGTTTGCTGTGTACATACCTGAACATGATCCGCATGTAGGACATGTCTTGCACTCATACTCGTATACATCCTCCTCAGTCATGGTTCCGGCTGCGTATGAACCTACAGCCTCGAACATGCTTGAAAGACTTGTCTTATTTCCCTTTACGTGTCCGGCAAGCATAGGGCCGCCAGATACAAATACTGTTGGGACATTTACTCTGGCTGCTGCCATGAGAAGTCCTGGAACGTTCTTGTCACAGTTAGGGATCATGACGAGCGCGTCAAACTGATGTGCTATAGCCATAGCCTCTGTTGAGTCTGCGATCAGATCTCTTGTAACCAGTGAATACTTCATTCCGATGTGTCCCATTGCTATACCATCACACACAGCGATCGCCGGGAACATAACAGGTGTACCACCCGCCATGGCAACTCCCATCTTTACTGCCTGTGCTATCTTGTCCAGGTTCATGTGACCTGGAACTATCTCATTGTATGAACATACGATACCTACTAAAGGTCTCTCCATCTCTTCCTTTGTCATGCCCAGTGCGTTGAACAGAGATCTGTGTGGTGCCTGCTGCATTCCAACCCTAACATTATCACTCTTCATCTTATTCTCCTCCAATAATGGTCCTTTCTATATTCTCTCGCAGATAAGATCACCCATCTCGGAACAGCTTACGAGCTGTGTTCCCTCTGAGTGGATATCTATTGTTCTGTATCCGTCCTTGAGAACCGTCTTTACAGCGTTCTCAACTGCATCTGCCTCCTTGTCGAGGTCAAATGTGTATCTGAGCATCATTGCCGCAGACAGGATGGTTGCTATCGGATTCGCCTTGTTCTGGCCTGCTATGTCAGGTGCCGATCCGCCTGATGGCTCATACATACCGAACTTTGTCTCGTTAAGTGATGCAGATGAAAGCATTCCTATAGAACCTGAGATCATGGACGCCTCGTCTGAGAGGATGTCTCCGAACATGTTCTCTGTGAGGACCACATCGAACTGTGCAGGATCCTTCACAAGCTGCATCGCGCAGTTGTCTACGAGCATGTGTTCAAGCTCAACCTCAGGGTAATCCTTTGCCACTTCCTCAACGACCTTTCTCCAGAGTCTTGATGAGTCAAGGACATTGGCCTTGTCAACGGATGTGACTTTCTTTCTTCTCTTCATAGCTATGTCAAATGCCTTGATGGCTATTCTTCTGATCTCGTTCTCATTGTATGTGAGGGTATCAACGGCTGTCATAACTCCGTCAACCTCCTCTGTGTGTCTCTCGCCGAAGTAGAGACCACCGGTGAGCTCTCTCATCATCATCATATCAAATCCGCGCTCTGCGATCTCAGCCTTAAGTGGACATGCCTCCTTCAGCTCATCGTAGAGATTGGCTGGACGAAGGTTTGCGAAGAGGCCAAGCTCTTTTCTGATCTTTAACAGTCCTGCCTCCGGGCGGAGATTTGGAGGGAGCTTATACC
>NZ_JBEHVV010000004.1:0-68371 GCF_040227395.1 Coprococcus sp. RTP21428st1_C9_RTP21428_210409 | reverse complement strand
AGTCAAATGTGTGTCCGAACTTCTCTCCTACTGTGTCAAGTACCTTCATAGCCTCTGTAACTACCTCAGGGCCGATACCGTCGCCTTTTATTACGGCTAAATTACACTGCATTTTTGTCTCCTTCCTGTTTTGCCTTTCATGATATATCTTCACTCTGGCCAAACATGCTCATACTCTATTTATTTTTATTATTGATATAGTTGATGAGTCCCTCGCTCTTGATGATCTCCTGCATGAATGGAGGGAATGCCTGTCCCTTAAATTCTGTTCCCTGGGTTCTGTCATAGATCATACCGCTGTCGAAATCGATCTCCACGTCATCGCCTGCCTGGATAGCCTCTGCTGCCTCAGGGCACTCGATGATCGGAAGTCCGATATTGATGGCATTCCTATAGAAGATTCTGGCAAATGTCTCTGCGATTACGCAGCTTATTCCTGAAGCCTTGATGGCTATAGGTGCATGCTCTCTTGAAGATCCACAGCCGAAGTTCTTTCTTGCCACCATGATATCGCCCGGCTTTACGCGCTTTACGAAATCCTTATCTATATCTTCCATACAGCTCTTTGCGAGCTCTGCAGGGTCTGATGAATTCAGGTATCTTGCAGGGATGATTACATCTGTATCTACGTTGTCACCGTATTTGTGTACTGTTCCATGTGCTTTCATAGTCTATCTCCTTTATCTCTTTTATAATCCAAGTTCGTCAGGACTGCTGATCTTACCTGTGATAGCTGAAGCTGCTGCAACAGCAGGACTGGCAAGATATACCTCTGAGTCTACATGACCCATACGTCCTACGAAGTTACGGTTGGTTGTTGATACAGCTCTCTCTCCCGCTGCCATGACACCCATATGTCCTCCAAGACATGGTCCGCATGTAGGAGTTGAAACCACTGCTCCAGCCTTGACAAATATAGTCATAAGACCTTCCTCAATACACTGAAGGTAGATATCCTGTGTTCCAGGGATGACGATAACTCTGACACCGTCAGCAACCTTTCTTCCCTTGATGATATCTGCTGCAATTCTCATATCTGAGATACGTCCATTTGTACATGAACCGATGACTACCTGATCGATCTTGATATCTCCGACCTCATCGATAGTCTTTGTATTCTCTGGGAGATGAGGGAAAGCAACTGTCGGCTTAAGCTGTGACAGGTCGATGGTGTACTCTGCATCGTATACAGCGTCCTCGTCTGCCTCATACTTTGTATATGACTTTGTGCTGTGCTCCTTCATGTACTCCTCTGTAAGCTCATCGACAGGGAAGATACCATTCTTGGCACCTGCCTCGATGGCCATGTTCGCAATTGTAAATCTATCGTCCATTGTGAGGTTCTTGATTCCCTCTCCAACAAACTCCATAGACTTATAAAGCGCACCGTCAACACCGATCATACCGATGATGTGAAGGATGACGTCCTTACCACTGATCCACTTTGCCTTCTCTCCAACGATGTTGAACTTGATGGCTGATGGAACCTTGAACCAGGCCTTGCCTGTCACCATTCCTGCTGCCATATCTGTACTTCCGACACCTGTTGAGAATGCACCGAGTGCTCCGTATGTACATGTATGTGAGTCTGCTCCGATACATGTCTCACCAGCCACGATAAGTCCTTTCTCCGGAAGGAGCGCATGCTCGATACCCATTGCTCCGACATCGAAATAGTTCTCGATCTCATTTGCCGCTGAGAACTGTCTTACACACTTACAGTGCTCTGCACTCTTGATATCCTTGTTAGGTGTGAAGTGATCCATGACAAGTGCTATCTTCTTCTTGTCAAATACTTCCTTCTTGTTGAACTTCTCCATCTCGTGAATTGCGACCGGAGTTGTTACGTCATTTCCTAATACTAAATCCAAATCTGCCTCGATAAGCTGTCCTGCTTCAACTGATGGCAGTCCTGCATGAGCAGCTAAAATCTTCTGAGTCATGGTCATACCCATATTTATAGTCCTCCTATCATTTGTTTCTAAATACAAATTCTTACTCTTGATAATATCACTCATCTAGGTATAATTACAATATATAAAAAGAATAGTTATTATAACCTGGGGGAATATCATGATAAGTAATCTGAACAATTACGTTATTTTTCATACAGTTGCCAAAGCCGGCAACATCAGCAAGGCCGCAAATCAGCTCTACATCAGTCAGCCCGCGATAAGCAAGGCTATTTCCAAACTTGAAGAAGAACTCGGCACTGCGCTTTTTAACAGAAGTTCCAGAGGGGTAACTCTGACTGAAGAGGGACAGGTTCTCTATGAATATGTTGAGAGGGCATTTGACTCTCTGAATATGGGTGAGGAAAATCTGAAGAATTACAAGGAGCTTGGAATCGGTCACATAAGAATCGGCGTGAGCACATCCCTGTGCAAGCACATACTCCTGGACTATCTGAAGGACTTCATCAGGGAGAATCCAAACATCAAGTTCAGCATAGACTGCCACTCAACCGTGAACACCATCAAGCTTCTCAGAAACGAAAATATAGATATAGGCCTGATTTGCAACACAGAGCTTCCAAAGGGGATAGTCTACTCTCCTGTCAAGGAGATACATGACGTATTTGTGGCAAGCCCTGAATATCTGGATAATTTCTACGAGCGCGCAAATGGCAGAGATCAATACAGCTTTGCCGATGAGCTTTCAGGCAATATCAAGGGTAACATTATACCGCTGCTAAACTCAGGCTTAGCCTCTGCCACACACGGCGATGCAACAGATCAAAGTGCGGATAAAAAAAGCAGAGATACCGGACATTCATCCGGCATCTCTGCTTCTACCACTATTCATAACTCAAGTAACTCAGGTATGTCCAATATATCAACAGTTGACATCCTTGAAGGCTCCAACCTCATGGTTCTTGAGGAGGCAAATGTAACCCGTACCCACGTGGACGAGTATCTCCGCTCACAGGGCATAAGCTGCAGCCAGGTACTTGAAATCAACAACATGGATCTCCTCATCGACTTCGCTGCCATAGGAATGGGCGTCGCAAGCGTGGTTCGCGAATTCACGCAGGAACAGCTCTCATCCGGTGTTATAACCGAACTTCCGCTTGACACTCCTATTCCGAGCAGGAGTGTCGGCTTCGCTTACTCAGGAATGAAGAATCAGAGCACGGCTATGAAGAAATTTATGGAGTGGGTAGGGGTGTGATTACATGCTTCTGTTTACTGTCCCACCTCAGCATAAACAGCATGATGCATATTCCAAACAGCGAAACCAGTGCGCCAGCCATAAGCCCAGGTGTTCTGTATGCAATTTCTATATCGTGACTGCCCGCATATATCCGGACCCCCATATTGCCTCTACCAAGGCGAATTTTTTCTGCCGGCTCTCCATCCACATATATCTTAAACCCATCATCATATGGATATGCGATATACAGGATACCTGGATTTTTCACATCCACACTTCCATAGAAAGTATTCTTTACAAATCCTGTACACTCAAGCGGACTATCAAGTATCTTCTCTTCTGCTTTCTCAAATTCATCTGCATTGTAATTGTATACCTTTACAAATCGCTCTCCAACACTTCCTGTTTTAGAGCTGGTCGCACCTCCTATAGTTATCCTGACATGTTGTCCTTTCTTTACGAGGCCGACATGTGACAACTGTTCTGTAACATATGACCCATTCGATACCCTGAGATCTCCGTCCACGATCATCTCCACATAGTGATCGCGGCTATCCTTACTGTAGACATACATATCCATATCAGATTCAGCATCAAACTCATACCGGGTCATCGGCACAAATGCATTTGACGTTCTGTATATGCAATAACCCACTGATTCCCTAAGTGTGTCCTGATTGAGATAAGAAGTACTCCAATCCGATATATCAATCTCTGTAAATACATCTGACGACAGACCACAGCCACTCTTCATAAAATCATTCTGATTTTCAAGAGGTGTCCTGTCTGCTTTCCAGTCTACGATACCATCATCCAACATAAATCCCATCATCTCAGGAGTTTCTGCTTCATACAGATTGTATACGTCATTCTCAGCAACAAGGTTATACCCTGCGTAAGTACCATTCTCCGGACTCAGCACATATCTGACATTGTACATGAGCGCTGTAAGCGGTGTAGTTCCCGAATATATATATTCAACATTGTCAAAGTGGGCAAGTCCCATACTGGAAAACGCTCTGATCGTATTTCCATTTGCCATGGATGAATACCAGTTTGTCTGAGAATATGGCGCATAATTCTCATAAACCATAGCGCTCTTTCTGGTGCCATTTTCTGTATCCAGGGAATTGTATACTGATTCCCACTGATCTAGTCTTACAGCATCTGTCAGAAGACAGTCCTCCGTCTTGCCCGGCATTACATATAATGCATTTCCCATAATCTCAGCTATCCAGCAGCCACAGATAATGCACACAGCCACTCCCGGCTTTATGCTTCCTCTTCTGCAAAGCACGCACAGAATGGCTGCAAATGCCAGCATAAGCATAAATATAACATAGCCAAGCGGGGTACTCATCTCTCTGCTGTCAATAAGACTTGCCACAAATATTACGCCTGCCACCGCAGTACTTACAGCAATATACCTCAGTCTCAACTTAGCAAGATTCATGAGAATTCGATATGTTGCAACAATTAATATAAATGTTAATATGAATGCAAACCTGTTTCCAAGTCCATGTGTGATCGTCATGCCATGGAACACATAATTAAGCGGGAGATAGTTCAGGGCGAGCACAAGCACGGCCATGGCTATACAGTATTTCACCCTCGTCTTCCAGTCACTCACATAAGACAAAAGAAAAAGGCAGGCAGCAAATACAACAATACTTCCACAATAACTGTTATTGCTGAACATAGATACACATTCCAGATCCTTCAGTGGATAGAACGAGGATATATACGCTCCAAACTGCCCCCACATCTGTGTTCCTTCAAGTCCCATATCAGTCACCGAAGACGCAGCTCTCATGACCACCAGTCCGGCAGGGATCAGAACCACTCCTGCGAGTAGAGCAGATAGCACCGAGCAGCCAGCAAACGAAAGTCCTCTGCATAGGAAATCTCTGACATTTTCCCGTTTTTCCAGCAAGAAATATATCACGGCAAACACACATATATAGAATGAAAAATAGAAATTGCATATGATAGACGCTGCCAAAGACAGCGTGTATAACATCCATCCTTTTCCATCTGACAGATGCTCTATGCCAAGTGCCACTATCGGAAGCAGAATAAGCCCATCAAGCCATATAATATTATGTCCATATGCAAGGACATACCCGGACAGTCCATATGCCATACTGCATGCCAGCTCTATGAACGTTGCAACTGTCTGGCTGTACCCATTCTCTATATTTTTCTTATTGGTATGTCTGAAAAAGTAAAGCGCCGTGACCGGCAGGCAGGCGGATTTTATGATGATAAGCAATACCATGGAAAGTTCCAGCCTGCTCTCTCCCAACATCAGAACGATGATATTGAACGGGCTCAGGCAGTAATACAGTGACTCCTGTACAGCATCGATTCCCATTCCCATCGACCAGATAAAGCTTCCTTTGCCACCTCCCGAAATCCATTCAAATAACATATGAAACATATTCTTATACTGCACATATGCATCATACGTCAGAAAACTTTTATCTCCGAACGGATATGCTTTCTGCAGAATCAGAATTACTGTATATATCAGAAATGTAACTAAGAATACAGCCGCATACAGAATCCCGCTCTTTTTATGTTTGTTTACTTCTCCTTGCTTTGTACCCATATCAATCCCCACTTAATTTATTGCGCTATCTGTTCTATGCAGCCTGTACCTTCTTTTTCCTGCTGCGTCTGAGATTCACCATGTATAATACAACTATGAGCCATCCTGCTGCAGATAACATAAGCCCTAGCTTAAAGCCATATGTTACATACCTGAATTCTATTGTATGTGTTCCTGCTGTCAGCTCCAGACCCACAAGCGCACCGTTTGCCAACGGTGTTATATCGGTCTTATTTCCATCAACATACGCTGTAAAGCCTCTGTAATAAGGAATTGATGTATACAATATACCATCCTCCTTTGCTGTCACCGTACCCTTTACATATGTAGATGTCACTGTGTCAAGTGAAAGTGTCCTATCCTTAATTGATTCCTTGCATTCCTGCATCTTGTCATCGTGATATTCATAGAAATCTATACACGTTACTCCTTTTTTAAGGACTGTGGACAGATTGACTGCCTGTATCTCGACCTTCTGCCCACTCTTCAGCTCGCCGAGATCAAGTACATCCTTTGGTGAGGGATAAGCGTCATACTCATTTATATCCGCTATCACATTTCCGTCTACAGTTACAATATTACACAGCTTATTTGCATCCTCAAGGCTCACATACAAATGCATATCCCTCGGAGCTGTAAACGTATAAATCTGTGTGGCATGGTAATCTTCATCGAGCGACACATTCATATATGTATAAGCATTTTTATCAGTCTTTCTCTCCAAAGTTACTCCATCCGGCAAGACCTGTCTATCCGGAGTGCATCCTCTATATTTCACATCAAAATCAGTCAGTTCATCCGGTGAAACATGAGTGAACACTCCTTCAACTCCCGACACATCTTTCACGAATTCATTCTGCACCTCAAACGGAACTACGTCTGACACATTCCAATCTTTTATACTGCCATCTGTAGAAAAGCCCGCTCCCACAGCATAGTCTGTTGTATACCATGCAATCTCATCATCTATATCGTACACATCGTTTTTCAGATTATAACTTTGCTCCTTTGTATATCCACCATAATATGCATCTGCATCCGATAATACATTTCTTACATTGAACATAAGCGCAGTTACCGGTGTAGTATTTCTGTATGCATATGTAGCGCCGTGTTCCTGATACACCATTCCAAGCGCATCAAAAAGCCATGTCACTTTTGTATTTATGATTGAAGAGAATATATTAGTGTCTGAATAGACTGTATTATTTTGTGACAAAATCCAGGATGTCTTTCTATTAAGATCACTGTTGTCCTTTTCATTATATATGGCTCTCCATCCGTCAGTCCCGCCTAGATGCTCCTTGCCCGTAGTATATGCATCCGTATTCACATATACGGCATTGGATATCAGTTCCACAAAAAGTATTACTATAAAATTCACAATCAGAGAATTTATCTTTATGCTGTTTCTGGCCTGCAATACAAATACCATAAACAAATATATAATAAGCAGAATCGTGACCATATAGCAGACTACATTTTGCACCTCATTGTTTGCCAGAAAAACGCCCCCAAGGAAAACCAGAAATACAACTCCAGTCAGTATCCCTTCCCGAATCCCCGGCTTCGTCCAGTTCACAGCACACTCAAAAGCTGAAACAATAAGAAGTATGACAAGAATAAAAGCATATCTGTAAGAATATAGATGTGGATATGTGAACCCATGAAGAACATACAGTGCCCCTGTCAGATTCAGACAGGCAACAAGCAGCGCTATCTCCACCAGTCTCTTAACTCTTGCCCGAAGCTGTATATTCCTGTTAAACACATATACAACCGCAAGGAAAAGCAGAGACAGTCCCATATACATATTCCTTGCATACAGAGTTCTTCCAGCTATATCTATATCATGTCCCCAGAAAAAGCTCTGGAACAAATTTGCAAAATTACCAAACTTGCTAAATGGTATATCTTCTGTGAGTGAACTTGCACCTTCTCTTCCAACTATCGCAAGGAAACACGGCACAAGTACAACACATGCACTGAGTGCAGCCGTCATAGATGTGAGTGCAAACTTCACTCCACGCTTCCAAAACATTTTCCAGCTATCCTTTTTCACATCGATAAACCATATCACAGCTATCATAGCCACAAACCACGAAAAATAGAAGTTGAATACAAATGACATGAAAAGCATCACAAAATAAAGTCTCACATCACCGCCCTCAATAAGTCTCTCAACGCCAAGCATCATAACAGGCACGAGAAGAAGGCATATAAGCCAAATGAGATTATACTGATATGCAAGCATATAATCGCACATGGAATAAGCCATTCCCATCACAACACAGAGTATGTCATTCAGCCATCCGTGCTGCATTTTATTTCTGCTGGTATGCGATAAGAAATAGGTCATAGTAACTCCGCAAAGTCCAACCTGAATACACATACTGACGATCATTCCCAGCTCCATATGTGAACCGCCGAACAAAACTGCTATTAGATTGACAGGACTTGCCAGATAATAAAAGAAATTAGTATAGAAATCATATCCTAGTCCCATGTCCCAACTGAAAAAAATTGATTTTTCCTGTCTTATCCTGCCTGATAATTCCACAAAAAACGCATAATACTGGGTATTAGAATCTCCAAGCAGTATAGTATTCTTTCCAAATGGATAACAGTCCGTCATCATCATATGTATCACTATACATATGATAGGAATCAGAAATGCCATTCCATACTTAACAATTTTTCTTGACCTGATTTTCTTTTTTTCCATAATTACTCCATCACTCCATATAACTTTGTATTTTTCCTTTTTCGACAGCATGTTGCATTATAAGTATCAATAACATAAGCAAGACCGCTGATATACTTATTCTCCATGACCAATGCTGAATCTTTGTCCCCTTATATTTTACAACAACTTTACCTGCCTCTGGCGAAACTGATATTTCTACCAATCCATCATTTAGACATTTGCTTACCGTCAGTTTCCGTCCATCAGCCATTATTGCTTCATATCCCTTATAATAATACTTTGGAACTATGCACTCCCCCGCAGTTTTACCCGCATCAAACTCATAGCTTCCGTCTGATCCATAGCGCCCCCGTATGTAAGTATCTTCACACTTTACCATCCCGCTGCTTTCTGCTCCGACAGATGTTGCAAGATCCCCTTCTGCTGGAAGCCACTCCCAGAACCCTATGCTGTCTGTACTTCCTGCATTATCCGCATAACCTTCCGGATAGTTCACATAGCCACCAAGTTCTATATTCCATACCATATTCAGGCTAAAAATACCGATAAGTATGCTTCCAGCCGCACATAAACACGCATTTCTTCTGTATGATGGCAACAGCTTTATTATATCCACTGACTGAAGTGCAAGACCAAGCGCCACAAAGAATTCTGTGAACATATTCAGTCTCCACGGAAACTGTATACTGACAAATGGAGTTCTGTCGATAAGTTTCCATGGAAAAATCTTTGTCTCGCATACAAGAAGCACCGCCGCTGTCACAAGGCACATCAAAGCCTTTTTATTATATACTTTTTTATATATACTGACAAATACCATAAGTGCCAGTATTCCAATCTCAATGAATGCAACCGAATACTTTCCACTCACTATCGCGAGCAGTGTCTGAGTCTCCTCATGTGTGTAAAATGCCGGTTCATTGCTTACATAGAACCTTCCATCTGCAAATTGTTCAAGTACAGGAAGCCAATAATAACATGTAAGTACTGCACACGCAAGAGCTTCCATACACACAGCCCCAATAAGTCTTCTGCAAGCCGCAATTCTTTTCCATCTCGCACACACCCAGATTATTCCCATTACTACACATAATACAAAGCTTATCGTGTGTGAAAGCATAAGACACGAATATGATACACATAAAAGGCCTTTTCTACTGTGTCCCATCTCAGTCAGGTCGTAAAGAGCAAGAAACGCCAGTGGAATAAATACCATGGCAGCAATTTCGCCAAGTGCAAATCTGGTATATACATCCTCAAGATGATAATGTCCCATTGTGTAAAGCACCATAGTGACAACACCCGCGCAACGGCTTCTGCCAATGCTCCGCCCTGTATAATACGCAGTAAGTCCCGTACATATCATCAGTACATATATATATATCTTCATTGCAATCTCCGGTGATGCCCCCAGAAGTCTGAAGAGAACGGCTGGCAGCAAGAACAAATCAGGGTAAAATATTCCCATACCGTAGCCATACCCTTCCAACATAGTCTGATATATATATACAGGGTATCCCTGCCCTGACTTTAGCGCTTTGAGGATACTCTCCACCCTGAGCATATGAACCTGCTGGTCATCACCGTATGGCAGGCCTGTCTTAAAACAAGGGATCATACATACACCACTTATCAGAAGCACCAGCATTGCAATTCCCAGAATCTCTATTCTGTTTTTCTTTTTTTCTCTCACGCAGAATCTCCTCCCGGTCGTCAAAGCTCTGCCACATCATCCCCGGCAGTCAGTACGCATAAATATAAAGACAAACGGGGACAGGTATGGAATCTACTCTCACCTGTCCCCGTATTCTCAGTCATCTAAAACTGTTTATGACTCCTGCACATCTGTGCTATTTTTATTGGTATATCACCGGATATAATCCGTGTGACATGATTTCATCTTACTTAAAATACTCCACACCACTCTCGAATATCTTCTGGTTCTGGTCGCCGTATACGTTTACAGCTACAGCCTGTCCGATACGCTCTGAGTGACCCATCTTACCAAGGACACGTCCGTCTGGGCTTGTGATACCCTCGATCGCATAGTATGAACCGTTGACGTTGTAGTACTCGTCCATGGTTGGGTTGCCGTTCATGTCGACATACTGTGTTGCAACCTGTCCATTTGCAAAGAGCTTCTCGCACCATTCCTTGCTTGCAACGAAACGTCCCTCACCGTGTGAGATAGGAATTGTGTATACTCCGCCGAGCTCTGCCTTCTTCAGCCATGGGCTCTTGTTTGTTACAACCTTGGTGTATACCATCTTGGACTGATGACGTCCGATGCTGTTCATTGTCAGTGTAGGTGAATCATCCGTCTGTGGTCTGATCTCGCCGTAAGGCACAAGACCGAGCTTGATGAGTGCCTGGAATCCGTTACAGATACCAAGTGCAAGTCCGTCTCTCTCGTTCAGGAGCTTCATGACCTCCTCGGAGATCTTTGCATTACGGAACGCAGTTGCGATGAACTTACCTGATCCGTCTGGCTCATCACCGGCTGAGAATCCACCTGGGAACATGATGATCTGTGAATCGCTGATTGCCTTTGCAAATGCGTCAACTGAATCTCTGATTCCCTGTGCTGTCATATTTCTGAATACTATCGTCTGTACGTCTGCGCCTGCTCTCTCAAATGCCTTTGCTGAGTCATACTCACAGTTTGTACCAGGGAATACAGGTATGAATACCTTTGGCTTGGCAACCTTGTTCCTTGATGTGTAAACTGTCTTGGCGTCGAAGAGTCCAGTCTTGATCTCTGTCTGTGGAACATTTGACTCTGTTGGGAATACCTTCTCAAGAGTCTTTGTCCATGCTGCAAGAGCCTCGTCCATAGTGATTGTGACATCCTTGTATGTAAATACAGGCTCCTTTGTAACCTTACCTATCTTCTTGACAGGAATTCCGAGCTGATCAAGATCTGCTGCCTTAACCTCAAGAATGATAGCGCCATAGTTCTTGGCAACGAGATCCTTCTTGCTCACTGTATCCTCAAGCTCAACACCGAGCTTATTTCCAAATGCCATCTTGCTGACAGCCTCTATGATACCGCCAAATCCAACTGCGTATGCAGACTGGATCTTGCCCTCCTTGATCTTCTTGTTCAGGAGGTCATACATGTACAGAACATTCTCATATACAGGTATGTCGTTCTCGTCCTTCTCTATATCCATCTCCACAAGAACATTGCCTGCCTTCTTGAGCTCAGGTGTCACAACGTCCATGTAGCTTGCCACGTCAACTGCAAATGATACAAGTGTTGGTGGTACATCTATATCATTGAATGTACCTGACATACTGTCCTTTCCACCGATAGACGGAAGTCCAAGTCCTATCTGAACATCATATGCTCCGAGGAGTGCTGCCAGTGGCTGTCCCCATCTGTATGGGTCTGTTCCAAGTCTCTTGAAATATTCCTGGAATGTAAGTCTGATCTTGCTTACATCTCCACCTGCTGCAGCTATCTTGGCTGCTGATGTAACAACCGCATATACTGAACCATGATATGGGCTCCAGCTTGACAGATATGGGTCAAATCCGTAGCTCATCATGGTGATAGTGTCTGTCTTACCCTTGAGTACAGGCAGCTTTGCGATCATTGTCTGTGTAGGTGTGAGCTGATACTTACCACCGTAAGGCATTGTGACTGTTCCTGCTCCGATAGAGCTGTCGAACATCTCCACAAGTCCTTTCTGTGAGCACACATTCAGATCTGACAGTGTATCGAGCCATGCCTTCTTGACATCCTCAGGCTCCTTAACTGAATCAAAGTAATTGTCAGCCTTGCTTGGAACTTCAACCTTGACCTGTGTCTCCTGATGAGCACCATTTGTGTTGAGGAATGCACGTGAGATATTCACGATGTCCTTGCCTCTCCACTTAAGGATAAGTCTAGGCTCCTCTGTAACCTTTGCAACTACTACAGCCTCAAGGTTCTCCTCCTCAGCGTATCCGAGCATAGTGTCAACATCCTTAGGATCGACAACTATAGCCATACGCTCCTGGGACTCTGATATTGCAAGCTCTGTACCATCAAGACCTGCGTACTTCTTTGGCACCTTGTCAAGATCTACCACAAGTCCGTCTGCCAGCTCTCCGATGGCAACTGACACACCGCCGGCACCAAAATCGTTACACTTCTTTATAATAGATGAAACCTCT
This sequence comes from Coprococcus sp. RTP21428st1_C9_RTP21428_210409, assembly GCF_040227395.1. NCBI lineage: Bacteria > Bacillati > Bacillota > Clostridia > Lachnospirales > Lachnospiraceae > Coprococcus > Coprococcus sp. RTP21428st1_C9_RTP21428_210409. Next base: position 55,739 of record NZ_JBEHVV010000004.1, on the reverse strand, counting down.
TCTCTTCTGAAGAGTCTCTGGATCTTTCTCTCTGTAGGTGGGTTACCCTTCTGAACCTCAGCACCACATGTCTCGAGTGAGTGTGATGTGTGAGCCTTGGATGAACCTGTTGCTCCACCACAGCCATCACGGCCTGTACGTCCGCCGAGCAGGATGATTACATCTCCCGGATCAGATGTGAGACGCTTTACAGCACGTCTTGGAGCTGCACCCATAACTGCTCCGATCTCCATTCTCTTTGCAACATAATCTGGATGATATATCTCATTTACAAGGCCTGTTGCAAGACCGATCTGGTTACCATATGAGCTGTAACCGTGGGCTGCTGTTGTCACGATCTTACGCTGTGGAAGCTTGCCCTCCATTGTGTCCTTGAGAGACTTTGTAGGATCAGCTGCACCGGTAACTCTCATAGCCTGGTATACGTAACCTCTTCCTGAGAGCGGATCTCTGATAGCACCGCCAAGACATGTAGCAGCACCACCGAATGGCTCGATCTCTGTAGGATGGTTGTGTGTCTCGTTCTTGAAGAATACGAGCCACTCTTCCTCTACTCCGTCCACAACTACAGGAACAACTATAGAACAAGCATTGATCTCGTCTGACACTTCCATATCATCGAGCTTGCCTGCTGCCTTGAGCTGTTTCATACCCATAAGGGCTATATCCATGAGACATACAAACTTGTCATCTCTGTCCTTGTACATCTCCTTCATCTCTGCTCTGTATGCGTCAAATGTCTTCTCAAGAAGATCCTTGTAATCTCCATCGTCAAACTCTACATCTGTGAGCTCTGTTGAGAATGTTGTATGACGGCAGTGATCTGACCAGTATGTATCGAGAACTCTGATCTCGGTCATGGATGGATCTCTCTTCTCCTCACCCTTGAAATAGTTCTGGATGTGAAGGAAATCCTTGAATGTCATGGCAAGTCCAAGTGAGTCATAAAGCTCCTTAAGATCTGCCTCTGCCATGTCCTTGAATCCGTCAAATATATGAACATCGGCTGGCTCAGGAAACTCTGTAACCAGAGTCTCAGGAATCTCCATACCGCATATTCTTGAATCAACAGGGTTTACACAGTAGTCCATGACAGCCTTCATCTGCTCGTCTGTCACGTCGCCCGAAAGTACATATGTTGTGGCAGTCTTGATAACAGGCTCCTCATCCTCTGCAAGAAGCTTTACACACTGCTCTGCTGAATCGGCTCTCTGATCGAACTGACCTGGAAGCGCCTCTACTGAGAACACCTTATCTGTGGCAGCAAGCTCAGGCTCACCCTCATAGATCACATCTACAGGCGGCTCAGCAAATACTGTCTCAAGAGCCTTTGCATATGTCTCATCTGATATGTTCTCAATATCATACCTGACAAGCACTCTCACATACTCAGCCTTGATACCCAGATAGTTCTTAATCTCTTCGTGAAGTTCCTTCGCCTTGACCGCATAGTCAGGCTTTTTCTCAACATACACTCTCTTGACCTTACTCATGTCATACCTCCATAGTAAAAGCGTTTTTGTTATTTCAATTCTTTAATAATAGCATTTATCTTGTTTTTTTTGTAGTAGTTTTTATCTTTTTGCCTATTTTCAGCTTATTTAAGCATAAAATTGTATCTTAACCCTGCATTTTCACCAAATATGTCATAACTTTTCCATGCTAGTTATGCAGTCTTCGTATCATCTTAAATATCACCGAATTCTGGTATATCATAGGTGAATTCTGACAGTAGAATATGATTCCGTCCGTCGGTGCGTATATGTCCGTCGTATTCTCGCCCGTCATCGGATTGATGATATTTGCAATTATGTCACCTCGTACAACCTCGTCTCCCGGCTGGACAAGCTTCTTGAAGAAGCCGGCGGCATGCTCGGACCTTATGCTGAGCAGATCCTCCTCGTCCATGATGGTGGAAATGTATCCCGCATGGCAGTTGTATCTTATAACGCCCATACGTGTCAGGAATCTGAGCACTGAGGACACCGCCTGATTGGCACTCTCACCATTGATGGTGTCGGTAACTCCCGAATATACCGAGAAAGCCTCCGTGCCGCGCATCTGCCAGTTGTAGTTGAGCGTTGCCTTATCATATGATCTAGGCTCCGCTGTCAATACATACGGCATACCGAACTGGCTGGCAAGGCTGTTGCTCTGCTTGCCTGTCTCTATCATCCTGACGTGCGGGATAAACTCACCATCCATATAGAAGCTCGCAAACTGTATTCCGTATGCGTAGCCGGTGACCTTCTCCATCACCGCCGCTGCAATACGGCTTGTCGCCTGACCTTCAGGATTGCCTGGGAATGATCTGTTTATATCTGAATTGTCTGTTATCCAGTATTTCTTGCCCACATTGAACGAGCTGTAATTGATTGATGGTATCAGAAGTATCTTCTTGCCCGACACTATGGCGCCCCTCGCCTCCAGCTCCCCAAGCTTCTTTGCCAGAAGTGAGCTTATGTAGAGCTGCTGAAATTCATTTCCTCTCATGGCACCAACTATGCATGCAGCCTTGTCTCCGCTGCCATAGGAAAATCCCTGTATCTCGTACTCTCCTCTGTAGGCTGTATTCATGGAATATATGATCTCTTTATTCATGGCCACCTCCGAAAATTCTGGCCACAAGTGACCCCTCTTCTATAACCGGATATTCTCTCAGTGAGAACACAATGCCGCTTCTCGGCGACCTGATGGTCTCCTCCACCGAGCCCGTGAGCACATTTACAATTCTTCCTATGATCTCTCCCTGCTGTATATATTCTGAGTGCTTTGCCACAGGAAGGAAGATTCCGCTGCTCTCAGCATTTACAAATACAACATCCTTGTCTTTTGCAAATTTAGGCTTATGTGCAGTCTCGACTTCGCCCTGCCATATTCCCATCTTCTTCATAAGAGAGAACAGTCCGTCCACTATCTGGTTCGAGTAATCGTAATCTATCTTGAGGGCAACGCCGGACTCCACTACCATACTCTTGACTCCGATCTCGTTGAGGGCATGTGCAAGACTTCCCTCCATGACCGTAGACGACGGATGTATCCATACAACATCCACATTCATGCACGCAACATACGGAGCAAGATCCGATGCCACGTCAGAATTAACCCTGACCTGTGGGATCTCCTTGATGTACACACTGCTGGAATGGACATCAACACAAATGTCCGCCCCCTCTATGTCCTTCATGACCTTTGCCGCTGTGTACTCTCCCACAGTTCCGTCCTTGGAACCCGGGAACAGAGTGTTCATATCAATGTCAAATACCGGCACATCCCTGTACTGCGCCTCAAGTCCCATCGGATTGATAAATGGATATACATCCACGATTCCAGTAAGCTTGTCAAAATCCTTCTTGATCCTTCTGATCAGTTCATAACATATGTACTGTCCGGCAACCTCATCCCCATGTATACCGGACACAATACACAGCCTCTTTTCATTTCCAGTTGGGAAATCCGGAGCCAGATGGTTCTTCTTCACCCTCATGACTTCCCCGATCAGCATGTTAGCTGATACTACAGTTTCTATCATATTTTGTCCACCTTGTATTATTTATTCGTTAGTAATTTTGCAAATTATCCCGGTACATAAAGAAAAGCAGGGTACTTGCCGTATCCTGCTTCTTGTACCTAAGTTATTATACATGATAACTGTCAGTTCTTCAAGGTATGTTGCCTACTCTGTGAGCCTGTTATGCCCTTTTCTTATACTCTATTCTGAGCTTGTCCGCTATGAGTGCGATAAACTCGGAATTTGTCGGTTTGCCTTTTCCCGCATTCACTGTATATCCAAACAAATCGTTGATGGTGTCTATCTGACCTCTGTTCCACGCCACCTCTATGGCATGTCTTATGGCTCTCTCTACGCTGGAGGATGTGGTCTTATATTTCTTCGCTATCGTCGGATAGAGAAGCTTTGTTATGTAGTTCAGCATGTTCACATCGTTGACCGCCATGATGATGCCCTCACGGATGTACTGGTAGCCCTTTATATTTGCAGGAATACCTATATCCCTGATGATATCCGTCACATCGCTCTCTATAGTATTCTCTATCTTGTGTGCCATACTCTTCTCTGTGAGACATGTAAGCTTGTCGTTCAGCCCTGACTCAAGCTCCTTCTTCTTCATATACATCTGTCTGAGCCTTGTCACAAGCTGCACCGGATTGTACGGCTTCAGGATATAATATGTCGCCCCCATCTCAAATGCACATCTTATAAGTCTCTGTGATGACACCGATGTGAGTACCACAAATATCGTATTCTGATACTCAGGCAATTCGCTCATATGCTCCATCACTCCCAAGCCATCCATTCCCGAAAGGCAAATGTCCAGTATCACTATATCCGGCTTGTAGAGCTTTATTGATTCCACCGCTTCATCCCCGGTGCTGACCATATCAACTACTCTCATCTCGTCCTTTGATGCATATGTGGCGATCTGTTTTGCTATCTGTGTGCTGTCGCCATCAGCAATTACAATTTCGATCCCTTTGTTTCCCATAGTATCTCCCTTGTTATGTATAAATTTACAGGATTAAGCGCTTATCCCAACTGCTTTTTAATAATATTAAATATGATATAATTTGTCAAGTGCTTTTAATATCGTTTTTAATATCACATATTATGACAACATTTTACTACAAATTACCCCGCATTTCTCATCTTCGCTTCCAGTCTTATCTTGTCGGCAATGAGAGCGACAAATTCTGAGTTCGTAGGCTTTCCTTTGCCCGCACTTATGGTGTAACCAAACAGTTCGTTGATAGTCTCTATCTTTCCTCTGCTCCAGGCCACCTCTATGGCATGTCTTATGGCTCTCTCCACCCTTGATGCAGTTGTGCCGTACATCTGGGCGATTGTCGGATAAAGCTGCTTTGTTATAGAATTCAAAATATCCATATCCCCCACAGCTATGACTATCGCGCTTCGGAGATACTGGTAGCCTTTGATGTGCGCCGGGACTCCTATCTCGTGGATTATCCTGGTCACCACCGCCTCCAGCTCGTCCGTCTTCTGCTCATTTTCATCCATCTTCAGAAGCTGGGTTGTATTGCTTCCGCGTCCTTTACATGCATCATCAAGCACACCTCTGACCTTTTTCTCATCATATGGCTGTTCAAGCAGTCTCACCACTGCCTTGTCACCTATCGTCGAAAATACAAAGTCCAGATAATTTCTGTGCTGCTTCGATGAACAGAGCACAAATTTGACATTTCTCAGGTTCTTATTTCCAGATACGCCCTCGACCATATCCGTGATATCCGTACCGGGTATAACCTCGTCCGCGATCACTATGTCTGGCTTATCTTCTGCAATTTTCTTAACAGCTTCGTCACCCTTCTCACAACATCCAATGTACTCATAATCAGGCATATCCTCAAATACGTGCTTTAGCTGTTCAATTTCTCTTTTGTCATGTTTTACCATCATAACTTTAACATGACTCATGTTATACTCCTTCCCAAGTATAGTGACGGAATAACAATATTTACTTTTTTATTCCTGTTATTCCACTACGAACATTATATATAAATGTAGTTTTCTTGGGAATATATAGAACTTCGCAAGTTACGACAGCATCAGCTTCCGGAAAACATTTTTTCTACTGCGGCTGACACCAGCAGACCACATACGCACATTTAATGAAAAAATGCGGCATATCTTCCCTTTTCGGGTCGATATGCCGCGCATGATCACTTCTCTTTTGTATGTTCTTTTTCTCTGAGTCTTATGATCGCATCATAGGCCGCCGGATTGTGCTCCTTCAGGTGCTCATCCATTCGTTTTCTTCTCGCCTTATATCTGTCGACAAATTCAGGATGCTCGCTCTCAAGCCTGTGAAGAAGCTGGCTCCGCCTGCGCTCGATACGCTCTGCAACAGAGTCCTCATCCTCGCCTGTGGCCCTCACGATCTCCTCTATGTGGGCCTCCATATGCTCAAGCCATTCTTCCTCATCCTGTATATCCATCTGCTTCCAGAAACCGGTCATGAGCTGTTCAACCCCGGTTCCGTTCTTCATACTGCCTATGGATTCACGGATGTGCTTCTCTATGACATCTTCCGCATCATCGCCAAATGCCCACACAAGCTCCTGAGCCATGTGCTCCGCTCTCTTTCTCCTGATGTCATGATAACTGTTATGTACACCAACCAATGGATATGGACTCTCAAGGCCGCAGTCTGACAGTGCTCTCTCCATGGTCTGTCTCACGCATCCTGCCTCTATCATGTCGCCAAGTCCAAGCTTTCTGAGCTGGACGTTGAGCTGGCCTATATGCTCCGTGATATAGAGCTTCACCCCCTTCTCTTTCAGCGTATCATACATGATCCTGAGGGTCTTGGCAGCCGTCACATCCACGCTTCCCATGGCGGACGCATCCACTATTACAGCCTTTGTGTCATCCTGCACCGCATCCATGATATCCTTCTGGAATATGGCTATATTTGCAAAAAACAGGTTACTGCTGAATCTGTAAATAACTATATTCTGTATCGGGTATGCATGCTTGAACCTCTCGAGCGCAAGGAATTCCTCATGTCCAGGTACCAGTCCAAGGAAGCTTCTCGGAGGGTCCGCAGCCTTCCTTATGACTGCGGCAAATGAGAGTATGATTCCTATAAGAACTCCATTTATCGTTCCAAGTACCAGCACACCTAGGAAAGCTCCGCAGAATATGTAGAATTCCACCTTACTCACCTTCCACAGCTTTGCCGCCAGATCAAATTCCAGAGCACTGTAGAGTGCGGAGATGACGATTGCCGTGAGCACCGGAACCGGCAGATAACCTATAAATCCCGTTCCACACACGAGGATCACGATCATCACTACTCCTGCAAATATTCCAGTGAGCTGTGTCCTGCCTCCATACTGCTCACTCATTGTGGTTCTGGACACGGAACCGTTTATCGGACAGCAGCCTGTGAATGCCGCTGCAAGATTTGCCATTCCAAATGCCAGAAGCTCCTGATTATCGTCTATCTTATATCTGTTCTTCTGGGCGAAATTGTTCTCAGCCAGAAGCGTCTCCGCCATGATTACTACTGCTATCGACAGACTGACCGTCATGATATTTGGAAGCATCCTCTCATCTATCTGTGGTACAACGATCTGTGGAAGTCCTCTGCTCACCTCCGACAGACATACTATTCCGTATTCATCCATATCTATCACGCAGGACAGCAACGCTCCCACTGTCATGACGCATATCGCCATCGGAAACTTTGGTATGAATCTTCTTGAAACAAGCAGTACCGCAAGAGCCGTAAGTCCCATGATTATTGACGGCACATTTACATCTCCTATCGTCTCTGCTATGTGCTCCACAAGCTCGAACAGCTCTCCTGTTCCCGCTCCGGCTCCATAGAGCTTCGGCACCTGCATGAGTATGATGGTGGTGCATATTCCTGATATGAATCCGCCCATGACCGGAGTCGATATGTAATTTACAAGCTTGCCCGCATTGAACAGGAAGAATACCAGCAGCCACAGCGCCGTAAAGAATGTTATCACAGGAACGACCTGCATCGCCTGCTCTGTTCCCGGCGTAACCCCAAGCGTCACCAGTGCAGCTCCGACCAGCGCCGCAGGCGCGGCATCCACACCGAACACGAACTGCCTCGACGTGGACAGCAATCCAAATATTATGATCGGGAACACCGAACCATACAATCCATATACCGCCGGCAGCCCGGCTATCTGTGCATACCCCATCGATATCGGTATGGACACCGCCGCTATGATAATTCCTGTCAAAAGATCAGGAAGCAAATTCTCTTTTTTATAATTCTTTAGTGTATGACATAATGAAATTTTTGAAACCTTGATTTTCTTGCCCTCCTGGGATGTTTGTGTGTGCCGGTCTGCCTTATGCTAAAGTCCGGCACTTCTGTTCTTAATTTTATCACTAAACAGGATTAATTTCACTCCTCCAGCATATTTTCAATAAAAATCCCATACCCCCTGGTTGGATCGTCTACGAATACGTGGGTGACGGCGCCGATTATCTTGCCATCCTGGATGATCGGGGAACCGGACATTCCCTGTACCACTCCGCCCGTCAGGTCTATGAGGGCATCATCGGTCACGTGGAATTCTATATTCTTGTCGGATGAATTCCTGTCCACATACTCTATGTCCATCTCATACTTCTCAAGCTCGCCGCTCATTCTGGAATATATATAAGCCTGCCCCTTGCGGACTTCATGACCTCTGGCTATATACATACGCTCCGCATCGCCGTATTTCGCCTGGCAATAGCTGGTGTCCAGATGTCCATATATTCCACTGGCACTGTTGCCATCAATAATACCGACCAAAGCTCTTCTATATGCGATGCTTCCCTGAAGTCTTCCCGGTTCCGAGGAGTATGACTTGCTTATATTTGTAATATCCGTTGTGTACACACCGCCGGTGCTGCACCGCATCATAACTCCCGTATCTATATCCGACACACTGTGTCCAAGAGCCATGAAATTTGTTCCGTCGACAAATGTAACCGTGCCTATTCCCGACACATCATCCTTCACCCACGCGCCCAGCAGATAAGCGCCATTCTCGTTTTTTTCCGGCGTGATGCTACAGACCTTCTCCTCCCCATCCCTTATATATCTCACGGACAAGCTATCACCCTGGCTTTCAGCAACAATATCAAGCAGCTCCGACCTCTTAGATATCTCCATACCGTCTACACTCACAATATAATCCCCTGTACAGACCTTTCCATCAGCAGGGCAACAGGACTCGCCATTTTCATTTTTAAAGCTGCATACATCCACCACCAAAACTCCATCCGTCTTCATATAGATTCCCATCGCCTCGCCGGACGGAACTACAGGCCGGTCAAATATATCACTTCCAAACTCCGCATCCTTCGTGGTCGCCCTTGACACTCCCCCATCAAGTGTTGAGCTTGTCTTCTCTGACCTTTCAACATCCACTCGTCTGTCCACCAACACACATAAAACCAATAGTGCTGCAAGGAGCAACAGATCCGCCACAGCCACCCATATGATCACTTTCTTATATCGCCTCATAATCTATTCCTCCTACATATACTTAAAAACAACTAATAGCTTATAAAAAAAGAGTAACAGCCTTGGCTGTTACTCTTAGTATGTTGTGTTAGGAATAACTTTATATCAGTATTTTTTTGTCTTTTCTGCCATTTGTTTCATCTCACGGGCATTGCTCATGACTGCCTCAGTTATGGTCACGCCGCCGAGAAGTCTTGCGATCTCCTCTGTTGATTCCTCGTCGTTCAGACGGACGATCCTTGTCACTGTCTTGCCCTCGTCGGCAGACTTTTCTATGAGATAATGACTGTCTGCCATCGCTGCGATCTGCGGAAGATGGGTTATGCTTATAACCTGATGGCTTCTGGAAATAACTGCCATTTTTTCAGCAACCTTCTGAGCTGCACGGCCGCTTATTCCAACATCGATCTCATCGAATACAAGAGTGCCGATATTGTCCTCGGACGCCATGCAGGATTTGATCGCCAGCATGATCCTTGAGAGCTCACCGCCTGAAGCCACGTCATATAACGGTCTCATCTTCTCGCCGACATTTGTCGAAATGACAAAATAGCAGTCATCGATTCCATTTGCCGTACACTCCGGAAGCCTGTCAAATACCATGTCGAACCGAACCTCCATGAAACTCAGATCAGCAAGTGCATCTCTGATGTCTCTGCACAGATTCTCAGCCTGCTTCTGTCTCTCAGCAGTAAGCGCATCTGCTGCCTTGAGCATGGCTTTCTCCGCCTTTTTTATTTTGTCTGAAAGTCCTGATATATATTCGTCATATTCAGACAGCCTTTCATATTCCTTCCTGCTGTCCTCCAGATATTTGAACACCTCTTCCACGGTGCTTCCATATTTTCCCTTTATATCATTGATGACGTCAAGCCTGGACTCAACACTTCTAAACTCAGAATCGTCAAAGTCCATGCTCTGCATGTAATCATTTAATTCAACGTTAAAATCATTCAGCAGCGCGTCAATATTTTCCAACTGACTATACAGACCGTCTATCTCTCCGTCGAGATCCTTTATACCCTTCATCGATGCCAGAGCTCTGCCGATCTCATTTCCCGCAGATGAAGAAGATTCATAACCTGTAACGCTGTATACATCCGAAGCTGCCGCAACTATATCGCGTGAATTGACCATCCTGTTGTACTGATGCTCAACATCTTCGTCCTCACCAGTCTTTATATTTGCTGACTCGATCTCCGCGATCTGATACTTGAGGAATTCTACCTTTCTGCTCCGCTCCGCCTCATCCATCGAGAGCTCGTCCATCTCACGCCTGAGTGTGACGTACTCTCTGTGACACTCTGCAACCTTCTGCTTCAGGGGATCTATGGATGCTCTGCCATATTTATCCAGAAGCTTCATATGCTCCGCTTTCTTAAGGAGCGTCTGCTGCTGGTGCTGCGTGTGCATATCTATGAGAAGCGCAGATACCTCCCTGAGCTTTGCGGCGGTCACCGCCATATCATTTATAGTGTTGATGGTTCTGGAATTATTTATTCTCCGCGTGATGAGTATCTCGCCATCCTCCGATGGCTCCACTCCCAGATCTCTGATCTGCTCAATCACCTGGGGATCATCCACCAGGAAAAGCAGTTGACAGAAGCCCTCCTTGTCAGGCTCCCTGACTATATCCTTCGGAAGCTTATCTCCCATACCAATCTTCAGGGCTCCCATGATTATGGACTTACCCGCACCGGTCTCACCGGTAAGTATGTTGAGATTATCGGTAAAATTAACATTTGCATCGTCTATGAGTGCAATATTCTTGATATGTACATTAAGTAACATTTGTATCCTCCTGTTGACGCACAGACTTTATTACACATAACATATTACAGAGAGCTGTCATCTCTGCATCTTATCTATCGTCTTCATGACCGAATCGGTCATCTCCCGGCTTCTGACCGCCAGGAATATGGTGTCGTCCCCGGCTATACTTCCGAGGAGTCCATTTATCTCCACATTGTCAAGTGCTGCGGCAACTGCCATAGCCATACCCGACACTGTCTTGATCACTATCAGATTCTCCGCCGGCACCATGGATAATATGCCTGCCCCGAGAACCTTTCTGTACGACTCTATGGACTCATGTGTTGCCGACTTTCCCAGAGTGTACTTCTGCCTGCCACCCGCCACGGCAACCTTGGTGAGGTTGATCTCTCTTATATCTCTCGATATGGTGGCCTGGGTCGTATTGAAGCCCGCCTCGGCCAGCTTCTCCAGCAGTTCATCCTGGGTCTCTATATCATATTGTTCGATTATCGACAAAATCATCGCCTGTCGCTTCTGTTTCATATCACTTTCCCCCAAGCTTGTTTCTAAGTATCTCGTAGAAATTCACGTCACTCGCCTTTACGAGCTGCGTGGTTCTCTGTGACACGCATATATCAAGGACATCGCCTGCTGCCAGTTCGAAATCATTTCCACCGTCAAATGAAACTATCGCCTCGGTGTCCTGCGTCTTCCTCTTCTTGGCGATCTCTATTGAAACCTTTGCGTCACTAGGAAGCACAATACTCTTCGAAGTCAGCGAATGTGGACATACCGGAGTGATGATCATCAGTCTTGCCATAGGATCCACGATCGGACCTCCGGCTGAGAGATTGTAACCCGTGGAGCCAGTAGGGGTCGATATGATGATTCCATCTCCCTCATAGGCATTCAGAAAGCTTCCATTTACATAGACATCAAGACCTATAAGTCTTGAAAATCCTGCCCTGCTGATAACTATATCATTGAGTGCCCTCTTCCTGCACTCCTTGCCGTCTCCTGTTCTGACTGTTCCCCTGATCATCATTCTGTCCTGCATGGAATAATCATCCGCAAGCAGTCTGTCTATGATGATCTGCCAGTTGGTGATCTCCCCCTCAGTGAGGAATCCCACCGTTCCAAGATTTATCCCGAACAGAGGAATCTCCACATGGCTGGCACTGGATGCCACATTGAGGAGTGTTCCATCCCCTCCAAGAACAAGTATACAGTCAAAGCTCTCAAGCTCATCCGTAACCTGCTGCTTGTCACATGCACTGAAGCTGTAGCAGTCCATGGCTTTACACGCACCATTTTGCGATTCAATATACGCTGTGAGCTCCGACGTTATACGATTATCCTCATCCTTATCCGGGTTATATACTATATAAAAATTCTTCATATCGTATCCTCTATGACTTGTTCAGTTCGTTGTGGGACTCCTCCACCAGAGCCTTTATGTCGAATTCCTCATCCGTCTTCGACTCGTCCTTTGATATGTGGAGCAGATATTCTATGTTGCCCTCAGGTCCTTTTATAGGTGAATAGCTGAGGTGCAGTGTACGGAATCCTATACTTCTGGCATAACCGACTATCATCTCCACAACCTCAATATGGGTTGAAAGCTCTCTGACAACGCCCTTCTTGCCGACCTTCTCTCTTCCCGCCTCGAACTGCGGCTTGATAAGGCACACGATCTCTCCACTATCCGTAAGCAGCTCCTTTACCGCTGGAAGCACCTTTGTAAGAGATATGAATGACACATCTATCGAAGCAAATTCAATCTTATCGTCAATATCCTCAGGTGTGACATATCGTATATTTGTTTTCTCCATACAGACAACTCTCTCGTCATTTCTGAGCTTCCATGCAAGCTGTCCATGACCCACGTCAACGGAATACACCTTCACCGCACCATTCTGCAGCATACAGTCGGTAAAACCACCAGTGGAAGCACCTACATCCATGCACACCTTACCCGCAAGTTCCACGCCGAAATGATCCATAGCCTTCTCAAGCTTCAGGCCTCCACGGCTCACGTATTTGAGGGTGTTGCCCCTGACCTCTATCTTAGCGGTCTCGTCAAATGTCGTGCCGGCCTTATCCTCTTTGTTATTGTCAACATACACTATTCCTGACATGATGATGGCTTTCGCCTTCTCTCGTGAATCTGCCAGTCCCTGTTCTACAAGGAGAACATCAAGTCTCTTCTTCATCTGTCTTCCTCTTATTCTGTACAATCTGTCGATATTATATGTTTTATCCTGTCATACAGCGAATCCGCGTCAAGCTTCAGCATCCTCCTGAGCTCCTCCACGCTTCCATGCTGTACAAATGTATCCTCAATGGCACACACTGTCACATCCACATCAAGGTGTCTGTCCATGACATACTCCTCGACCAGAGATCCGTATCCGCCATGCTTTATCTCTTCTTCAATAACCACTATATGTTCATGATCCCTGCTGAGCTCATCTATCATATCAGTATCTATCGGCTTCAGAAATCTTGCATTGACAAATGTGACATTTGTTCCATCGGCCAGCAGTCTGTCATACACCTTCTCGGCCTCCTGGACCATGTTCCCAACAGCCACTATGGCAAGCTTCTGTCCCCTGTGGATCATCTCGCTCCTGCCATACTCAATATCCGCATTGTATTCCTTAAGTCCGTAATAAGCCTCTCCTCTGGAATACTTGAGCGCAACCGGACCATCGTAAGCAACAGCCCACTCCATCGCTCTGGTGAGCTCATATCTGTTCTTCGGCGCAATGATGGTCATGTTCGGAATATGTGACAGAAACGCAGTGTCAAATATGCCCTGATGTGTATCGCCATCTGCACCGACAAGCCCTGACCTGTCAATGGCAAATATGACATGCAGCTTCTGCAGGCACACATCGTGTAAGATCTGATCATATGCCCTCTGCAAAAATGACGAGTATATCGCAACCACAGGCACCAGTCCCGACGTAGCAAGTCCCGCGGCAAACGTCACCGCATGTTCCTCCGCAATGCCCACGTCAAAAGCCCTGTCCGGGAACTCCGCGGCAAATGCCGCCACTCCTGTTCCCTTGCCCATGGCAGCCGTTATGGCCGTTATCCTTGGATCAGCCTTACCAAGCTCCACCAGCTTTCTGGCAAACACTCCTGTGTTTGTCATGACCTTCCTGTCCTTCATGACCTTTCCTGTCTGTATATCAAACGGATCAATGCCGTGGAAATAGCTCGGGTGTCTCTCGGCATGGGTATAACCCTTGCCCTTCACAGTCTTCACATGCACAAGGATCGGTCTGTTGAGCTTAAGCGCTTTGCGGAAAGTGGCCTCCATCACATCTATATCGTGTCCGTCTATAGGTCCTATATATGTGACTCCCAGCTCCTCGAAGAACATCCCCGGCACAAATATCTGCTTGATGGAATCCTTTGACTTCTTCAGTCCTCTGGCAAGATGCTCTCCAGCCACAGGGATCTTCATGAGTATCTTCTCCACATTGCCCTTGAAATCATTGTACTGCTGTCCAACACGTATCTTGCTTAGATATGTGGACATGCCGCCGACATTCTGATCAATGGACATATTGTTATCGTTCAGCACCACAAGGCAGCCGGTCTTGATATCCGCCATATTATTCATGGCCTCATATACCATACCACCTGTGAAGGAGCCATCTCCGATCACTGCTGCAATCTTCTCATTTGTACCCTTGATACTTCTGGCGCACGCCATTCCAAGCGCAGCGGAAATAGATGTTGAGCTGTGTCCTGTATTGAACGCATCGCACGGGCTCTCACTGGTCTTCGGGAAACCGCTCATTCCTCCAAACTGTCTGAGAGTGCCCATCTCATTCTTCCTGCCCGTCAGTATCTTGTGGACATAGGACTGATGTCCCACATCCCATATAAGCTTATCCTCAGGAAAATCCAGAACCCTGTGAAGTGCCATGGTAAGTTCCACGCATCCAAGATTCGGAGCCAAATGTCCACCGGTCTCGCTCACTTGCGACACCAGAAATTCTCTGATCTCATCCGCCAGCTCCGGCAGATCTTCCCTGTCTATATCCTTTATATCGTTTGGTTTATTTATTCTATCCAGTATATTCATATGCACACCACGAGAGGAGTCCTATTTATCCCTGTTTACCAGCCAGATGACCAATTCCTTCAGAAACTCATTGTCCCCGCCTATCTCTTCCAATTCTCTTACTGCTCTCTCCGACAGCTCAGTCACATAACGTCTGGATTCATCAATTCCATGTATCGTGACATATGTAACCTTGCCATTCTCCTCATCACTAAGCGTCGGCTTTCCAAGGAGCGCACTGTCTCCACAGACATCCAGAATATCGTCCTGGATCTGGAATGCCATGCCGACGTCCGATGCTATCTTGTGTACCGCCGCAACCTTAGCCTCGTCTGCCCCCGCAAGTATCGCGCCTATCATCATGGATGCCTCTATGAGAGCTCCGGTCTTGTTCTCATACACATATTCAAGCTGCTCCTTTGAGAGCTCCTTGCCGGTCATCTCCACATCGACGACCTGACCGCCTATCATGCCGTTTATACCCGGCTTCTGCGCAAGCACACACATCGCAGACGCCACAGCATGTATATCCTCACCCATGCCAAATGCCTTACATGCTGTCTCATATGCATAATTGAGCAGCGCATCCCCCGCAAGAATGGCCATCGCCTCACCAAATACCACATGGGATGTCTTTCTTCCGCGCCTGTAATCGTCATTGTCCAGAGCCGGAAGATCGTCATGTATGAGTGAATATGTATGTATCATCTCTATCGCAGCCATGAACGGCTTTATAACCTCTGACTTGCCACCGAACAGCCTGTATGTCTCCTCCATGAGCATGGGACGAAGCCTCTTTCCACCCGCCTCTACCGAGTACGCCATGGCCTCACACACTGTCCTGTTAAATCCGTCTGCAGGTGGCAGATAGCTCTCAACTATATCGTTGATCCTTGCCGCCTTCTCCGCTATAAGTTTATCTATCATGCTTCCTCCTGACCCGAAAGTGTTATCATCTCTTTCTCAACATCGCACAGGTAATTCCTGCATCTGTTTATGAGCTGGACGCCCTCAGAATAAAGCTCCATGGACTCCTTGAGCCCCGTATCAGTATTCTCAAGCGCAGCCGCTATCTCATCAAGTCTGGCAAGAGCCTCCTCTATGGACACATCCTGAAGAGTGTCCGCTGTATCCATATTCTGTGTATCTTCTGCCATATCTATTCCTCCTGCCCGGTCACGTCAGTCACGACCGCCTGTATTCTTCCATCATGAAGAGTTATCTCTATATCATCCCCAGGTGTGATCCCTGCCACAGATCTGACAGGCTCACCATCCGATGAAATATATCCAAATCCATTTATGAGCTTAGCTGTAGGCGAAAGGCCATGTATTCTCTCCGTCATGACCGCAAGGGCATTCCTTGTCATGTCGTACTTTCTGACCATCGCGCTCTTCATCCTATCATGAAGTCTGTCGCAGCGCATAGATCTGTCCTCTATCTTATCCGCCATCAGCTCATTTATCTGTTTCTCTATTCTGTCAAGCTGCTGCCTCTGACTGTCCATTCTTCCGGATGGACTTAAGAGTCTGAGCTGCCTGTCATATCCATCCAGACTCCTCGCAAGTCTGTCTATCCTGCCGGATATCAGCATGGTGAGCTGTTCAAGTCTCCTGTCAAATCCGGCAACTGTCTCTGCCACCACCGGAAGCGCATGCATGACAGCTGTGGACGGATTGGATTCTCTCCTGTCCGCAACCATGTCCGCAACTGTGGTGTCTATCTCATGCCCCGTAGCCGATATGATAGGTGTCTCCGCATTGAATATGGCCCATGCCACCTGCTCCTCATTGAACGCCCACAGATCCTCCTTGGAACCTCCGCCTCTTCCGACGATGATGAGGTCGAGCCCCATGGAATCAAGTATCTCGATTCCTCTGGATATATCTGCCGCCGCATACTGTCCCTGCACGGTCGCAGGATAACAATAGAGCTGGGCATACGGATCCCTCCGTTTTGCCACTGCACGGATATCGCTTATCGCAGCCTTTGCCCCCGCCGTCACTATACCAATACGCCTCGGATAGGCGGGAATAGGCTTCTTGTATTCCTGCGAAAACAGCCCCATGCCGTCCAGTCTGGCTATGAGTCTCTCCAGCTTGGCATTCACCTCGCCGTCACCCACACGCACCAGCCTGTCTACATAGAGCTGATACTTTCCGTCTCTCACGAAGACATCAATATGACCAAATGCATGAACCTTGTCTCCGTTCTTCGGAGCAAACTTGAGTCCATATACCTGTTTTCCCGCAAACATAACAGCCGCCAGAACTCCGCTGGGATCCTTGAGACTGAAATACATATGACCTCTCTTGTCTGTTCCGAGTCCTGTGATCTCTCCCTCAACTCCCAGACTGCCAAGCCACGACTCGCCGCTGACCAACTCCTGTATCCTCTCATTGAGTTCCTTGACTGTATATATGTTATTCTGCTGTGGCATCTGCGCCACTCTCCTTCTTGTCCTTATCACCGGATACAAGCTTTGCAAGAAGTGCATTCACGAACTTGCTCGCCGATGCATCACAATACTTCTTTGCCAACTCAACCGCCTCATTGATGGCGACCTTCTCCGGTATGCTCTCATCGTACTTCACTTCATAGACACCAAGCCTTAATATAGCCAGCTCCTCCTTGCCTATACGAGGAAGCTTCCAGCCTTCTGATATCTGTGAAATGATCTCATCTATCTCTGCTTTCTTAGAGATGATATTCTTAACCTTGGTGGTTATATAATCTCTGTCCTCATTGCTGACTATTCCGTACAGAAGCGGATCGTCCTCCTCATCTCCCGGCATCTCAGGGTCAAATGCAAAATCAAGCTGATCCTGCATGCCCTCAGCGTCATTGAACTCCAGTGTAAATACTATCTTGAATATCCTGTCTCTTATATCTCTTCTAGTCATATCTTCCTCTCCACTATATAAAGCTTTATCTGTATCCTATCTGCCTTCTCCAACACGTACACCGGCTATCCTTATGTTGACTTCCTCAACGCTCAGTCCTGTCATGGTCTCTATAGCCTGCTTGACCTTATCCTGAACCTGACCTGATACTGATGGTATGCTGTACTCGTACAGAACCTCTATCGCAATATCAACCTTTACCTTGCCAGGAAGAAGCTCTACCTTAACGCCCTTTGCAGGGTTCTTCTTTCCGAACTTTGAGGCAAGCTCATTTGGAAGGTTGCCTGTAAGTCTGTATACACCTTCAACCTCTCCGGCTGCAAGCCCTGCTATGATAGCCACTACGTCATCCGCTATCTGAACTTTGCCCAGAGAATTGCTCTCTTCTATATTGTAAGAATTATCCTGAACCGCGCTGCCTTCAATCACGATATCATCATTCAACTTATCACTCATGGTCATACCTCCCGTTTCGTATGGGTTATTTGAATCTTATTATAATCTGAAGGCAGCTATTTTGCAAGTATATGCGATTCACGGCTTATCCTTCCGCTGTCTATTTGCCACCCATGACAGATATTGCAACACTGCTTATATCATACCCTGTTTTTCGGATAACTATGTCCTCTATCTGTGCTCTCTCGGTATCCGACAGCGATTCCACATTCAGCGACACGTCAACAGCCTCATCACTTATCGTCACTATGGCATCGCTATACCCCTTTGCCGCCAGAACTGTCTCGACATCTGTCTCCTTCTCTATGGTATCGTTCAGCTTCACATATGTATCTGTCGCCTCCTTCTTTGCCGAATCGCTGAGTGCCTCATCACCTATCACATCCATCAGAGCTTCCTTGCTCCTTGATCTGCTCTGCTCACGGTTCAACTTTGCCGCGGCCATATTGCTTGTCACCTGTGCACTGGTGAGTACAGCGTCACCGATCTCATCCTCCTGGCCATTGAGCTCCACATCCTCGGTCTGGCCATTCTCATCCTTCACCGCCTGTGAGTTCTCATTTTCCGCCATGGACGAGAGATCCTCATAGTTGATCACCTCCACCTGTTTTTTGTCAGTTTTTTCCTTCTTCTTGTCCTTTCCTGCATCCGCAAAGCTCATGTAACCGGCCACCCCTATCATAACTGCAAGTGCGATAACCGCCAGTCTGTTCTTTCCACTGAATTTCTTCATAGTCCCTCCACATTAATTTGCTTCTAATATCACAATCTTATGCGTCGGCACGTCAAATAATGCCTGCACTGCATTCGTTATCTTCAGCGTTGTATCGCCATTTTCCGCCCCCTTGCAAATGATAACCACACCCTCGGTCTCCGGCTCCCTGTACCTGACCACATACGGCGAGCTCCCACTGCCCTCACTCACCATGACCGTCTCCTCCGACACGCTTCTCTGGCTGCTGTCGCCGTTCTCACTGGAACTGCTTCCGGAGTCCTTGAGTGCTATGTTCTCACCGCTGTCCTTGACCGTTATCATCACTCTCACATCCGATATTCCGTCCACCTGCTCAAGCACTGATGTGAGTCTCTCCTCCATATACTCCACATAATCCGTGGTATCCCCTGACATATTCCGGTCATTTCCGCCGGTCACATCCGCGTCTGTCTCATCGGACTGTCCGGTCCATCCGCTCTTTAGGTCATTTTTATCAGTCTTGCTGTTATTTGCCGGCCACACAACTATCATCAGACAAATCCCTGACAGCAAAATGAGCAGCAACTTGTATAATCTGTTGTTGCTGCTCTTCAATATATTCATGATCCCCGATATTCCCTTTTTCTTAGAATCCTCCACTACAGTCCCTCCTGCATATGATCTGTATTGCCCCTCCTGATGGTAATCCTGTTCTCATCAACACCATATTCCTCTGACACTGCGGATCTCAGTCCGTCTGTGTCTACTTTATCAGACTGTATGTATATCTCCATGCTGTCTATCCCAAGCTCCTCCCCGGTGACTATACGCACCACCGCATCGGCATTACAATTGTCAGATATAAACCGCTCCACTACCTCCTCCATGGCCCTGACATACATCTCATCATCGCCCTCGGCCACGTCCATTCCAAGCGATTCACTGTATGTATTGAACTCTATCCTGTCCGCATACCCAAGCCAGCCTATGACAGGATTTATCACGACCATCATCATGACAAATCCCACAGCCGACTGGACATATCTGCGCATCTTCGGATCCGGGGCAATATACAGCACGACAGAAAAAAGTATACTGCACACAACTATATTTTTCAGCCACTCAGCAAGCATGCACATCCTCCATCCGTTCTATGATATGTTCACCGACATCAGGGCTATGCTTATGATGAACATCATCACGCTTATTCCGCACGCCCTCAGCATCAGCTCCACTGTCTCCGCCATGATGCCTGCTGCCTCGGCATATCTTTTGTCTCCGACCGGCTGCACCACCGCGGCGATGAACCTTAATATGAACATGATGACGATTATCTTGATCATTGGCACTGCGGCCAGTATGACTATCATGATCGTACACGCCATCCCCATACAGTTTCTGATAAACTCTCCTGTGCTCACCATCACACTGATGACAGCGCTCACCGTGGACATACCTGCACCTTTTCCCAATGTCCTGAGTATGCCATTTCTTGAAAGCCTGTCCATGGACGGTGCTATCATGCTCTTGACCACATTTATCCCGGTTACCACCGCAAACATTGTCCGCATTCCCCACACCGCCAGGCTCTTCATAAGCCCCGCCATCCGGGAGAAATAATCCTCGCTTCCAAGATTATTTATGAGTGCTATGAGCCCGCCGCATTTGATGAGGGGGAGTATGAACTTTATTATCACATTCTGGCAAATGTATATCACCAGGATTATGACCGACTGTGAATATCCGGCACTCTCCGGGCCGCTCACATATAACACAGACGAGGCATACATGGGATAGAACGCTTTCATGAACTCCGTGACATCTCCTATGGTGTCCTGCACGATGGACTGCACTAGGACGAAATCCCCCAGCAGCAGCGATAACAACACCATGTATGTAACCATGAAACCATGGGCGGATACATACTCGCCCATATTTCCCGCAAGCTGGGCAAATGTACTTCCGAGCACGATCACCGCTATGATCTGCAGCGCCAGCCCCCTGCTTGTCCTGACCTCGTATATGACACTGTTGGAAAACACTTTTAGTGCCATGTCTATGGTGGAATCCACGTCACCACTCTTTAGGGACTCGTATATGTCGTAGAAGGTCACGTCGGATTTGTCTTTTGTGATCTCATTGAGGCTTCCGATGACGGAGTCGTCCTCCAATATATCTGAGTTAATATCAGAGTCACTTTCCGTGGTATTTTCCTTTTCATTCTCAGCATAAAATTCTGGACAATATTTGATATCTGTATCATATGATTCAACTTTACTCTCATTACACACATTTGCCGCATCAGGCACTGACACCCCCATAAAGAGCATCAGCACCACCACTATCAAATTACCCCTCAACTATGGTCACCACCAGATCTATAACTCCCATGAGTATGGGCATACTGAGCAAAATAAGAGTTATCTTTCCCGCCATCTCCACCTGGGATGCCATGGCATTGCAGCCGGCATCTTTGCAGATATCTGATGAAAATCGGCATATATACGCTATACCTATCATTTTCAGGATCACGTCTATATATGAAATATTCACCGACACGTACGCAGTCAGCCTGTCTATGTACGAAGCTATAAGTCTGAACCTGCTCACCACAAAATACATGAGCATCACACACCCGGCTATGGACAACACGATCCCGTACCCGGAATCCAGTTCTTTTATCTTCACCGCTATCAGAACCACGATCACCGTAGCCAGAGAAACCGCCATGAGATTCATCATTTACCCCCACATCTACTCTCATTTATTGTCCTATATTTACAATATCCATGATCTCGTTGAACAGGTCACTTATGTACGGGATAACCCAGGAAAGCACAATGATGAGTCCCGCCAGATTGAGCAGATAGGCGTGCTCCTCCTTGCCTGAATGTTTTAGTATCTGGTTGAGTAGTGCCACCAGAATTCCCACTGCACCTATTTTTAGAAGTATCTGGATCGTCATCGTCTCTCCCTCTTAACCTACATGAGCAATATAACTATGAATACGCCTCCAAGCAGCCCAAGTGAATTGGCAAGCCTCTTTATCCCGGAACTTCTGGCGCGTTCCCGCTGGTATCTGTCCGTAATTATATCTTCCACAAGATTTATCCTTGAGAGCTGTGCCTCAACGTCCATATCTCCCATTATCTTTCCAAGCCTGTCCACATCCGCCAGCACCTCCAAGCTCAGGGCACTGTCCCGCCTCAGCATCGCCAGTGAGTCTGTCCACAATTCTGCAAATGGCCTGTCCCTGTTCTTCTCAGACATCTCCGCCAGACCGTTCACCCATTTACCAATATTTCCCTTGAGACGCTTTGCACTGTCGGCGAGTATCTCCGGGAGCTCCGATCCGGCATACATGATCTGCCCCTTGAACAGTTGTATGAAGAGCAGCATTTCCTCCATCTCCTTCACCATGCGCCCATGCAACTGCCCTATGGCATGTCCCACCATAAATGAGGCATATACGATCAGACATCCCCCTATCGCCTTAACCATGTCCTTGCCTCCCATCTAATCGTACCAGCAAAGCCGGTTGCCCTGGCCGTCAAATATATCAGAGATCTGTCCTGCCTTATCGCCTCCAAGCACAACATACCTCTCAAAAACCCTGTTCTCCACAAGACGCCTTATCCCTGCCCTGTCTCTCACATCATCCATGGAATAGCCATGTGCAGTTGCAAGCAGACGGCAGCCGCAGTTTATCACGCCGAAAATGGCATCGACATCCTGCTGCCCTCCTATCTCATCGACCGCTATGAGATCAGGCGCCATGGTTCGAACCAGCATCATCATTCCTGAAGCTTTTGGACAGCAGTCAAGAACATCAGTCCTCATTCCGACATCATTCTGCGGAACACCCTTGTAGCACGCCGCTATCTCCGATCTCTCATCAACCACACCAACTGTCATTCCTCCGTCAGACACTACTCTTATGATGTCCCTGAGCAGTGTGGTCTTGCCGTGACACGGAGCGGACACTATGAGCGTGTTCATCAGCTTGCCGTCACTGTATATGTATGGCAGGACATCACCGCTGCATCCCTTGATCTCATGTGCCACCCTGATATTAAGAAATGATATGTGTCTGATGCATTTGATCCTTGTTCCATCGAGTATGATCTTGCCCGCAACTCCTACCCTGTGTCCACCGCACACGGTGATAAAGCCCTGACGTATCTCATCCTCATAGGCATACAGGGAATGATTGCAGATACATTCCAGAGTGTCGTTCACATCCCTGGCAGTCACTATGTACGCATCCTTCATATTACAGGTTCTTGATCCGCAGGAATCAACATATATCTCCGAGTCCTCGTATCTAAGTATAAAGGGACTATTCACCCTCAGACGTATCTCCCACAGTCTCCCATAATCAAGCCTCAGCTTCTCAACCATGCACCTGATCCTGATGGGAAGCAGATGCAATATATCTTCTCCACACATATGTATCGTCCTTCTTCTATATAACACTGTCTGTACAGCTACATAAAAAGTATATTCAGAGGGTGGGGAGGTTAGAACCTCGGGTTGCTTACAGCACAAAAAAGTCCCGGCGATTCAAATATCCTGAATCACCGGGACTCTTATTCTTCTTATATGTTATCGTAGGTAGTTATATCCTAATGCTGGTAACAATTATTATACTCTTGAAAGATACTCGCCAGTACGTGTATCGATCTTGATCGTGTCACCCTCGTTAACGAAGAGAGGTACTGATACCTGTGCGCCTGTCTCAACTGTACATGGCTTTGTTGCACCTGTAGCTGTATCACCCTTAACACCTGGCTCGCACTCTGTGATAACAAGCTCAACGAAGAGAGGTGGCTCTACAGCAAATACGTTGCCATTGTGTGAACAGATCTTACACATCTCGTTCTCCTTAACGAACTTAAGTGAATCACCTATAGCTGCTGAGCTGATAGGAATCTGATCATATGTCTCTGGATCCATGAAGTAATAAAGATCTCCGTCATTGTACAGATACTGCATGTCCTTTCTCTCGATGTGAGCCTTCTCACACTTCTCTGTTGGACGGAATGACTTCTCTACAACACCGCCACTCTTGATGTTCTTAAGCTTTGTTCTAACGAAAGCTGCACCCTTTCCTGGCTTAACGTGCTGGAACTCTATAATCTGATAAATATTTCCTTCGAATTCGATTGTAACGCCGTTTCTAAAATCGCCTGCTGAGATCATCTCTGCCATAACTATCTTATCCTCCTTAAAGATATAAACTTCTTGTCACATTTTATAATATATGAAATAAATTTTCAACTATTTTTTACCATACCATCAACCTTTATCAGGTAAGGCTCCGTTTCTGCGCTTTCTACTGTCGTATATACACAGCAATACAAACGTACATACTCCTACGGCACTCACGATGGCTCCCGGTATAAGACCTGCGGTATAATACCTGAGTTCTATATCGTGATAGCCGCCACTACTAAATCTCTATCAACTTCTTCTCTGATCCTGTAAGATTCCTATAACCATCCTCCGTCACAGCAACCAGATCCTCAATCCTGACACCAAACTGTCCAGGAATATAGATTCCCGGTTCGACCGTTATGACCATGCCAGGTTTCAATATGTCATCACACTTAGGTGAAAATCTCGGATTCTCGTGTATAAACAATCCCACCGAATGTCCAAGTCCATGTCCAAAGCAATCTCCATATCCGGCATCGGCTATGATACGTCTAGCAACAGCATCAACATCGTTACATCTGACTCCTGGTTTTATCATGTTCATAGACTCCGTCTGAGCCTTGAGTACCGTATCATACACATATTTCATTGAATCAGATGCCTGCCCTATGGCTACGGTTCTGGTCATATCTGAACAATATCCCTCATATATACAGCCAAAATCCATAGTGAGAAAGTCACCCTTATTCAGAGTCTTATCCGTAGGAATAGCATGCGGCATAGATGAATTCATTCCAGATGCAGCTATGGTGTCAAAACTCAAGCCATCCGCACCATTTTTCTTCATATGATACTCCAGTTCAAGCGCAACATCCTTCTCTGTAATGCCAGGTCTGAGATATTCCAGTATATGTGAAAATGCCTTGTCTCCTATTGACTCCGCTATATGGATATTCTCGATCTCCTCATCAGTTTTTATCTCTCTTAAGGAATCCAGCTTACCATCAAGGCTTATCCATTCCACACCGAATATTCCTGTCGAATATTCCGAATACTCTCTATAGCTGATGCTAAGATTCTCAAATCCAACTCTCAGATTCCCAGAATTTTTTCTCTGTCCATCAAGAATAGATGAAATACACGCAACATATCCTTTTCCAGCAATATCCGCACATTCATATCCTTCGCACTCGCGCTGGACCTGCTCCGTATATCTTGAATCCGTTATGACTGTCTTACCTGATCCTGCCAGAACTATAACGCCCTCGCCGCGGTACGATGCTATATATCTCATGTTGTACCTGTCAGTGATCAATATCGCATCAAGATTCATCTCATCTATTATCCTTCTGACCTTTTCATAAGCAATTGCTGTGTCCATAACCATCATCTCCCACCTTCTATATAAGAACTTATTTCCTGTACTATCTCATCTATTTCAATTCCTGTAACCGGAACTATAATATCAGCGGCAGCCTCATATACCGGTCCTCGCTGTTCCATAAGTTCTCTCACTCTCTGGTCAACATTTTCTCCCTGCAGAAGAGGTCTGGTCGTATCTCCCGCAAGTCGCCTTACTACCTCCTCAGGCTTAACATCCAGATATATGATCCTGCCCATTCGCCTGAGTTCATCCACATTCGCCTGTCTCATAGGAAGTCCACCTCCAGTGGATATAACCGTATGTGACAGCCGGCTGTTCAATTCCTTAAGAGTATCTGTCTCAAGCTGTCTGAAATACTCTTCCCCCTTGTCGGCAAATATCTGCTTTATGCTGCAACCAGCCTTGTCCTCTATATAAGAATCCACATCCAGCAGATCAAAGTTCAGCTTTCTCGCAAGAGCTTCCCCGACAGTTGTCTTACCACATCCCATAAATCCTATGAGGATCACATTTTCTCTGATTGACTGCAGCAACCTGTCGTACACAATATCAGCAACATCCTCTGATATAGATATATCATTCCAGAGCTCATATGCAATTATTCCCTGATAAAGGAGCATACGCAAACCATTGTACGCCAATGCTCCAGCCTGTCTGCAAAGCTTCATAAACTTTGTCTCAAACGGATTATATATGAGATCGATTCCCACACTGACTCTGTCGTAAAAATGTGGATCATCGATGACTACCGCCTCATTTTTCGGTGCCAGACCTATCGATGTGGACTGGAATACCACGAACTTATTATCTACATTTTCCTGCAGTAACTGTCCATAATCACCAAGTCTCATGGCAGTCATTGTCTCTCTGCAAAAATGACCATTCATGTCCTCTGCTATCGTCTGTGCCTTCTCGATCGTTCTGTTAAGGATATATACCTTATCCGCACCCTTATTCATGCACATATATGCCACAGCTCTCGCTGCGCCACCTGCTCCAAGTATGATAACCCTCTTACCATCAAGTTTCACTCCGTAGGACTCCAGTTCTCTTGACAGCCCCATCATATCCGTATTATATCCCTTATAACCGTTTGCAGTCCTGACAAGAGTGTTGACCGCACCTATTGCCGCTGCCCCCTCATCTATATCCACAAGTGAAGCCTTTATCTCATTCTTGTGAGGCACAGTGGCATTCATTCCCAGTATATTCAGTTCAAATGCACCCTTTACAGCATCCGCCAGCCCCTCCTTATGGGTGTGGAACGGCACATACACTTCATTGATTTCCAATATATCGCTGAGTGTGTTGTGTATAAGCGGTGACATGGTGTGCTGAACCGGATCACCAAGCAAACCTAATAATCTTGTCTTTCCATTTATCTCCATATGTATCTCCATCCTTCAGTCTCTTATTTTGAACAGAGTCAGTATAACACAAAAAGAAACCGGAGTATATAACCACCCCGGTTTCTATATTTATTGCTATTATTTATACTATATACGCATTATGCAAATACATTCTTCTTCTCGGCAATGAAATCTCCAAGTGCCGGAACGTCTATAGTATTGTCTGTCAGGTCGAACAATGGATCTGCGGCCTTAACCTTGATCATTGTATATACAGGAACTGTCTTGCCCTGGTAATATACCTCCACAACGATGTATGTGTAATTTCCACCATATGGTGCATAACACGAATCATCAGGTGTAAGGGCTGTACCATTGCCATTTCTCACAATATCCTTTATATCGCCTGCAATTGATGTTAACTTGGCTGTACCAATCTTATCGTATGACTTAATCATCTTATCAGTATTCTCTGTATAGCTTGGTCTGATTGAGTAATCGGAATCATCGTAATCCAGATCATAGTAAATGTTAACCTTTGTTACCTTTGTCTTCTCCGGAATTCCAATCTTATAATCAAACTCAGGATCATCTGTCTTTGAGTCAACCTCACTTACATATACAGTCTTTCCTGATGAAGCAAGTGCCTCTGCATCCTTTGGAAGCTCATCCTCTGCAGCCCATGTCTGCTTTGGATCGTAACACTTGATAGTTGGCATCTCTGGTACTGCTGATGCACTGTTTACAATAACGTTGATGAACAGCTTTCTCTCATCATTGTTTCTTGTACGTCTACCTGTAACTGATGAATGTCCGGCACCACAATATGTGATCGCACCACTGCCATAAGCTGTAGTGTAGATGAAGTAAGCCTCCATTGCATCTCCAGGATCCGCTGCATACTTTGATGAACGCATCTTACTGTTCGATGAGTTATTTGAACCTGCAAGAGTATACCATACTGTTATGTTGTCACTCTCAAGATCAAGTGCAAATGCCTGCTGATGTGTACCCGATATGTTCAGTGATGAACTTATGTTGTATGGATACAATGTTACAAGACCTGAGTTAAGCTGTGTAGCCTTAACTGTCTCAGCACAAGCTGACTGATCCTGGTTTGAAGCCTGTGACCAGGCTGTTGCTGCCTTATATGACTCCTGTGCATATACATATGGAAGTGTAGTTGTTGCACCAGCCATATTACCATTGTAGTAAAGTGCTGTCATTGCAAGTGCACTTACATATACCTTCTTATCTTTTCCAAGATATGGCTGCCAGTATGCGTTCTTCTCAACAAATACATCCATAATGTTAGAATTCATACTGTTCAGTAATCCTTCGCCTGCAGTAGGATTATTTGCATATGGTGTCAGGTAATACAAGCTGCTATCCGGTGATGTATATGTCACATCATCAACTGTTCCATCTGCTGTGTATGTAACTTCCAGTGTACTTGTATTAACAGAAGCCTTGCTGTAAGAAACACTCTTAACGTTATACTTACCAAGCTTAAGTGGATTGTCATACTTAACAACATTGTCTGTTATATCAACATGGAATCTGTTCATTCCTACTACTGATAAAAGTGACTTTGTAAGGTTAACTGCACCTGCATTTGCATATGGTGACATTGAATCATGGAAGAAGAATAAATCTCCTCCTGCTGATACATAGTCAAGTATGTACTGACATGTTTCCTTCTTGAAGTCAACCTTAAATCCACCAAATGAATCCGATGGTCCAAGAACAAGTATTGAGTACATGTTCTTCATAAAGCTCTTACCATATGAACGTCTGAGGTAAGTATTGTACTTATCCTTTGCCTCAAGTTCTGCGTTCTTTGCTGTCACATAATCTGAATAATACTTAGCAAAATCAGCTCCGAAATCATCTGACATCTTTCCTGCTTTGAAGTCACCCTCACAGTGATTCATTGTGTTGTACTTTGGCCAGAATATCAGATAATAATCGCCTGTATCCTGCATATACTGAAGGACTTTCTTTGTCTCTGCATTGCTTGTCCTGAAATTATTGATAAATGTACTGTAATTTGTAGTTCCTGTATATTTACCATCAATATAGTCTATTGCATTCTTGAGATAGTTATCAAGAATCTTCTTTGGCGTTGCAACCTTTGCTGACGCTGCTGAATATTCTGTAAGTGCAACAGCGGCAAGGCTCTCGTACTCTTCCTGACTATGTCCATCAACCTTCTCACCCTTGGCAAGCTTCTCAGCCTCTTCTACCATAGTATCAAGGCAATCATACTGAGCATCTACTCCATCTCCTGTCTTGAATGAAGCTCTATCACTTGAAGCAACCACAAGATCAAGATTTATGTCATAATCCTCTGAAAGCTCATCTGCAAGATTCGAATAATAATCATCCGCATCTGTGTTTGTATCAAACTCATATACGCCGAATCTGTTTTCATGTCTTCCAAGAACTGCATACTGAGTAGTTGAAGCGTTATCAAGCTCTGCCATGTTTGCAAATACATTGTACTTTGCAATCTTGTGAGCTGTCTGTGACTCAATATCAAAGTAAAGTGTATCAGTTGCTCCCCATGAGGTTGCCGTCTGTCCCTCTGCCATTGTCTGAACCTGAAGAACATTTATCTCACTCTTTGATACATTATTGTTTACTATCTTGCTGAGACCTGTAGAAGAAGCAACTATATTGCCATCCTCATCTGTTATCTCAAGATACCATGCTGCTGATCCAAAGAATTCTGAGTCAAGCGCTACTGTCAGTGATTTCTCCTGACCATTTGTGATCTTGTCCTCAAGACAATAATCACCGCCGCCCTTCTCGAACTTTGTATTCTTATCAACATCTACAAACAACTTGTAGTTATATACTGACTTGTCACCATCAACCTGGAATGTAAACTGTAGTCTGTTGGACTTGATATAAGTCTGCTGTATTCCCTGCTGATATGTAACTGGTTTTGTAGTGATAGTAAGTCTTGTTCTATGTGCACTTCCTGTCACCAGTCTGTTAAGAGATGCTGAAGTTGCATCATCATAGACTACCTTGTAATTATAATATACAGTATCTGTTCCCGGACGCTTATACCATGACTGATCCTGTACGTCTGAGTCCATATAATCAGTTTCCTTGAACTTACCTCCAGCAAGTGACTGAACACGCTTTGTCCATAAACTGTTACCGTATATTCCATCCTTATCACTTATATACTGTGTTGCATCCTTATCGAATCCCCACAGAATATTTGATCCATTTGCTCCTGTATGTCTTGCATAGAGAGTATCTACCAACTGATACATTCTTGATGATGGATCGAGATAATAATTCTTTCTCTCAAGCTTTCCATCTTTATACCAATATCCCTGAAGGAGCTCAGCCTGTGAAAGCTTATCACCATTTGCATTTGTACCCTGCATATTCTCATATACGCTGGTAAGCTCATCACTTATGATCATCGGTCTGCCTGATGCCATGTATGTGAGAAGCTCCTGATACTTTGTGTTTGTCAGGTCGTTACCATTCTCTGCAAGATATGTTGTTGTGTAATACTTGTCACCAACCTTTGGTGATGCAAGCATATTTGTTGATCCTGATATAGGTGCTGTATCTGGGCTATATGTAGATGCATTCATCAACTGACTGAGTGTACCTGTGTGGTAATACATGATGAATGTTGGGAATATCTGATATGTGTAACCCGGCGTAGCATTACCGATATCATTCTGTCCTTTGTACATCTCCGCTGGATTTCTATCCATAGCACTTATATCGCCACCGATATATACCAGATCGTATGTCGCTGCTATATCTTCCTTCATACCAATGAGCTGCTCGGTCGAAACCTGAGTGAGCTGAATATCTCCAATGGATATTCCATCGATAGCATACGCTATCTTCGCCTTGGTAAGATCAAAATCATAATACTCTGTTCTGGCCGCAAGCTCCTGTTTAGACTTACCACTTACTACATCAGATGGAACTGTATAATAGTTTCCTGTTATTTTAGTTGTTCCATCACTTCTTGTTGTATAAGCTGTACTTACGGTATCCTGAAGTGCTGCCACCTCAAGATCAATCGGATAATCCGGCTGAATCTCAAGTACCTTGAACTTGTTATCAGAACCATCGCGATACACACTGGCATTGATAACATCAGCCACTGCCTTTGCCGATGGTGAATCAACTACCGGAATGGTTGGATCTGAATCATCGCCACTGCCATCTCCTGAGCCCTTTCCGTCACCGGCCTTAGAAGAAACTATAAAATACTGTCCACTCTCGACTGCACTGCACAGATCCTTGAATACCGCTGTGCCTATCTCCTTGTTATATGTACCCTTGTCAATAAATACAAAGTCATACTCTGAGAGATCAAGCTTATCATAAGTACCATTCATGAATACTGCCTGGGTTTCGAGATATTTGTCATGCAGACCAGTAACATACGAAACAACCTTTGCCGCATCTGAGAAATCCAGATTAGTATATACAAGATCACTCTTATACTCATAATTGAGATCTGCATTACCAACATTCTCCTGGAAATCCTGATATGTAACTACAACATTCTCATCTTCTGTTCCTGCTGCGTCTATTCTGTATGTGTATCCTGATACATTGTCCTCGTCAACTGTCTTAATATTGAAATCATACTGATAATCAGTATCACTTCCGTCAACAAGACCGGAATTATCAGCTACTCCAACCACAAGATCATCATAAGAGAACTGGTCATCACTGACATCTCCTCCAACTACAACCTTGTAGCTATATTCAGGGCTGAGTCTGTCAAAGCTGTATGTGTATACAGTCTCCATAACTGTGTTGCCATCAGCATCCTTTATCTCCTGACCATTCTCGTCAAGTTTCGGAACCTCTTTCATCTCAAGAGGAGCCTTCATAAGAATATCTACTGATGTTCCTGCCAGATTAAGCTGTGTTCCATTTTCTACTACAAGATATGCATACATATCTGCTGCTGGATCCACTGCATCACCTGCATCATCAGTACATCTCACTGTACCGGAAACTGACTTTGTCTTGACATCCTTATAGTATGATGTTGCAAAGTTGACATTCTTAAATGCCTTACCGCCATTGGTCATCGCCTCTACAAGATCGGCACTGTCAATGAGATAAACATCAGCACCACTTGGCACATATCTTGAAAGACCTGTACCACTGCTTGAAGTACCATTCGCATACATATGTCCTGTCAGATCGCTGTTTGGAGCCTTCTGTACAGATTCCCATGTATTTGTCTTCGCATTGAATGTGTAATCAGCAGAAGCCATGTCTCCACGTGTAGCACTGCTATTCTTCTCTGTGATTTCACTGAACATTGCACTGCCGGCTCCGTCCTCTGAAATCACAAGTATCTTGGCATTATCAAAGTTCCACGACTTTCTGTCTCCTGTAAGACCTGATCTTGAACCAGCCTTATCATATGTGGAATCCTTGATATTATCCGGTATGTTACCATCAAGGAAATCAAGTATTGATACACCCTCATACCACTTATAGTATGTTCCATAGTTAAGGTAATCGCTACCACCCTCGCTGGCTTTTCTCTCTGCCTGAAGAATAAAGTCAGAGATCGTCTTTGTTGTCTTGTTTATATCAGGAGTCGTCTTGTTATCATCTGCCTCCTGATAAAGTGTCTTAAAGAAATCCGGCTCTGTAACAAGGACATTATCATATCTTGCCACAGCACCCTTAGTGATCAGCTTGTATGCAAGTGCACCCATTCTGTAATCATCATTATTTCCTGTTATAAGCTCTGGCTCTGATGTACACAGAGTTCCTGTACACAATGCTATAGGATGTGAGTTTGCTGTAGCATACGCATCCAACCAGTTATACAGATCCTCGCTTATATCATTTGCTTTGCTGGCATAATCGCTGGCACCATTCGCCCAAATATATATGAAATCCGCCTGATTGAGGATTCCCTGGGCTGTTGTATCCATGCTGTTCAGCTCGCTGACTGTACAAGTTGTAAGAGTCACCGCACCGGCAGCCATGTTATCGCTTATCGTCTTATATCCATTGAACACTGCAAGTCTAAAATACTCACCTGCATACACATATCTCCAGAGATATGTTGTTGAATCGTATCCTGTCAGCTTCTTCGCATCACCTGAAAACTTGCTATCAGTGACGGTTTCCTTCAGCTTCTCATCCATATCTGCATTACCACTATATGAATCAGGTACTATCTGGACGATTCTGAATTTGTCCTCTCCTGTCTGTTTCTTGCCAGCATCGTTGGAGTTCTTGACTGCCAGATCGATATTGGACAATCCTGTCAGACTTGTAGATTTGCTTCCGCTGCCGTTCGCATCACTCAGGGAAGCCTGAGAATCGGAGTTAGCCAGTGTATAATTCACAAATATAGAGCTGACTACAAGTGCGAATATAATAGCTATAGATGATAAGACTATTTTTTTATTCTTAAACACTGTATTTTCCTCCTCTATTAATCCCACTCATGCTTCTTGAGCACGAATGAATTTCTGAGTCCAACTACACTTGTTACTTTATATGTCTCTTTTGTTTTTGTGTCTTCAAATCCAATAATCACTGCAACACTATTGTCTGCAGGATTGACCTGAAGCTGAAAGCTTTTCACGTTGTTAGCAAGCACTGTACCTTTCTTGGAGCTTGCATCCACATACTTTGTACACGATGAAAGCACCGCCTGTGCCTGATTTACCTTTGCTGAATCGCTGCTCTTGAGATCCTGCTTTGCCTGATTAAGCGTTTCATCACTCATCTCCTGTCTGAAAACATACAATTTCTTGTCTGTCTTGCTGTAGGTAATCGTACAGAATGCAGTCTTATCTAGCTCAGATGAATACTGAACCCACAGATAATCAGCATCTATAAATGTGTGCACATCCTCTGAAGCACCAGCGCCGCCAAAAGGCTTAACATCCGCTATATCATAGCTATTGCTTTTTTTCTTTATCACACCGCTATCTGACACTATATCCTGGATTACATCAGCAACGCCTCCCTGCTTACGGAGTGTGCTTCCCGATCCTGCGGATTTCACATACGTATCCTCAGGAACAATAAAGCTTCCTGTAACCTGAGTGAATGATGTTCCAGTCTGTACGTAAGCAGTTCCATCAATCTTGATATCACTTGCCCCCATCAGTATGTCTGCTATCGCATCATATGTCTCAGTCGCCTGAGACTGAAGCTTCTGTCTGGACGACTGCTTCTTATGTGACGCAACAGTTGTAGATATAAGGGACATGACAGCAACCATGAATATTCCCAAGATTGCCATATACAGTATAAGCTCTATGAATGTGAAGCCCTTGTCTTTATTTCTACATATCATTCTTCACACCCCCTAATTCTTTCCATATGTATGACCGCCTGTATACTGGTTCAGGTTGACCCTTCCAACAGTATTGTTGCTGTTATACTTGCAGAAACGATACTCTCCATATCCAGTCAGCACCTGACTGTCAGATTTCCTGATAATAATAACCTGCTCTGAAAGAGGAGTAGTCACTGAATCTGCATCGTAATCGTCAGCATAATATATCGTAACTCTCTCCAGCACCTTGTCAGGTGCAGATGAATTAGCAGTAAATGACTCCGCCCTTCCATCAGCGCATATACCATAGAAAATATCGTAATTAGCACCATTCTGGACTATCCTTACCGCCTCTCCACTTTTTTGCGTCCTAGTTCTCATCTCAAGCGCCGACAATTCACTGTCAAACTTCTGCAGTGAAGCAGTTGCCTGAGACGCTCTTATTGATGATATAGTGAGAAAGCCCACGCCTGACATTACTGCAATTATAGCAATAACAATTATCATCTCTATAAGCGTGTATCCATTATTTGATTTTATACCATTCTTCATCAGCTACACCCCCTATTCAACATTCTTCTTCCAGTTCTGGAATACAAGAATATCTTCGTATGAGATGTCTGATATTGATGCTCCTGTTACCTCTGTGTTACCTTCGCTCTTGGATGATGTATAGTTCTTCAGCACCTTTGTTGTAAGCGTATTGAGCTTTTCGTCTGTGCTCTCTGAACACTGTTCAAGAAGATTTGCAACAAATGCAGCGTCTGCTGATATTGACATATTATGGTCAATTATAAGCTTTGATCCAGTGATTATCATACCTCGGAAGCTCTTAACATTCTCATCAAATCTTACATTACCACCGGCAATTATAATTCCCTGGAATGATCCATCTCCATTGTTTGGCTGGAGCTTAACATCACCAGAATTGATAACTATGGTTTTAGCCTCATTATCTGTTGCATTTCCAATTGTCTTCTCAATTGAAAGGTTTTTGCTGAACACATACGCCAAATCAACGTAGTGGTTTAAAGGAGTGATACTGTAATCATATGAATATGTATCTCTATCCTTATCATATGAGCTTAAATATCCTACCGATGAGGAAGTGTAATTAGCTATTTCCCACGCATTCTGTGTACGCTTTGTTTTATCATCCACATTGTTAAGAACCGACAGATGATCCTTCATATTAATATACATATATGAAAGGAATGTGCTTGTCTGTTCTTCGTCACTTGCAGTTCCTGAACCAGCAAGCTTAAGTGCATCCGCCTTGAGATCATTAAATGCCTTTTTATTGTTGTCTGTGCCCTTGTTTCCAAGAATATTAGTAAACACCTTGCCTGTTGAAACATTATCAAGAGCTGTAGCCACATCCATTGTGGTAGTTGTGGATGCTCTCAGGAACAGCGAATCATCGTTATTCTGATCTGTGACAGCACCACTTGCATTTATCTTGCCCTCTGCCGGAAGAACCAGCTTAACCTGGAACTGCTCGTACTTCTGTACATTATAAAGCTTGCTGCTTATCTCATCGCCATAATCCTGGAGAAGCTTATAATATTTCTCAGCAAATTTCTCTGCATTGCTTACATTGGATGAATCCTTTCCATCCTCAATATACAGATAATAATAATCATGTCCTGAAACAGTCTGCTTAATAGCTGTTACGCCCTTTTCTCCTTCTGTAGCAAGATCCTTGAGGAAATCATCATACAGATCAAGTATGTTCGCATCTGCCTCAAATGTCTTTGGGAACTGAAGTGTAACTGTAGTGATTCCTGTGTCAGGGTCAACCTTCTCAGTGTTGTTCACTACAGACCACTGGGTAAGGAACATAAGCTGATTTGTCTTCACATCAAGAGACTGTCCTGTAGAATAATCCTTCAGTGTTGTGAATGCGTAATCTGCATTCTCATCAACTGTTATATTCTCATCGTCCTCAGGAACACTTGAAGCAGCAATCTTTGAGAATTCGATATATGACTTACCTGCTATATACAGTGAATTAAGATCCTGTAAGTCAAGTGTTGAATTCTTACCATTTACAATAATTGCACTATCACTAAAGTGTGATCTGAGCTTATATCCTGTTGCAAGATATCCTTTTTGTCTGAGATAATTCAGACTTCTTGTATCCTGTGCATTGTAGCTATATCCAAAATAACTTCCCTGAGTAAATTTCAAGCTTGCTTTCTCTGCATTAAGCTCTGTATCATCAAAGATATACGCATCTGCAGAAGCTTTCAGTGAGCCTCCGTCTTTTCCTCCAATGACGATATTATCTGCCCAAAGCTCTGATAAAGTCTGTGTACGACCTGACAGATTTATCTCAGCTCCGTTATATGCGGCAAGAGAACCTGAACACACAACCACATCTGA
Organism: Coprococcus sp. RTP21428st1_C9_RTP21428_210409; assembly: GCF_040227395.1. Taxonomy (NCBI): domain Bacteria; kingdom Bacillati; phylum Bacillota; class Clostridia; order Lachnospirales; family Lachnospiraceae; genus Coprococcus; species Coprococcus sp. RTP21428st1_C9_RTP21428_210409. The sequence goes on along the minus strand of NZ_JBEHVV010000004.1, from coordinate 19,213 downwards.
GTTGAGTGTAAGTGTGGAATTCTTACCATTTACAAATATTCCTGAGTATGCACTGCTTTCCTTTGTACCCCACATTGTGGTAGGCTTACTCTCATATTTGTTCGTAACCTTTGTCTCGGCTACATCATTATAATCCTTATTGTAATAATCGCTTGCTGCGTAGATGTTACCCTTAACCTGTGCGTCGGTTGTCCGGTTGTCGTTGTCCTCTCCTACCTCGACACCCATATCCGCAAGTATCGCATATTCATACAATGTATTGTTTGATACACTGCTTGTATCAAATGAAACATTGTACTCAGGCTCCGTGAGAACAATGTCCGTAGTGATAGACTGCTCATAGGTTCCTGCTGTTGATCCCTGCAGATCCACACTTCTCTTAACACACACATTCTTGAATGTGACAGACTGAACCTTGTCATTTTCGTAACCCGACTGCTTCTCCGTCTTAATTCCTCCATTATTCTTATAATACTGAGTTGTTGTCTTGTTATTAACATCAGTATATATAAGCTTCATGTTCGATGTATCAAGTCTGACACCATCCGGATTGTCCACCGCATCATACTCATTAGATATGAAAGACTGAAGTGTATCTGTCACGTTCTTAAGGCTCTTATAGTTTGTATCTGCAACAAAGCCTGTCATGAAAAGCTTTTTGAAAAGCTCATTTGCCGATTTATTGTCAAGGGTAGTATACGCCTGAGCCTTAGTATCATACACAACAACCAATTCAGCCGTAGTTGTGTACGCTGAATAAAGGTGCTCATTGGTCGCTGCGCCTACCCCCGCATACATCTCATCAAGTGCAGTTTCTACCTCATAAAAGTTATTCAGGGAATTCAGCTTATAAAACTTGAGCTTGTATGTCATCATAGCTCCCATAAGTATCGCTGAAGCAAGAATGCACATAAATGTGGTTGCGACTATTACAAGGACGAAACTTGAACCGTGATCATCGTTATGCCTAAGCTTTCGCTTTAATCTCTCAATCATCTGTTACTTCCCCCTTGTTCCAGTAACCGTCGTCTTGTTTCCTTTACTATCTGTCAAAGTAACTGTTATATCGTACATATATACACTGTCACTCTGATCCTCTGTCAAACGAGCTACAGGATAGTCAGAATTAACATTGTCAAAATCAAAGTTGGCATATACATTAAGATCTGACGACTTTGCTCCCGCTGCCAGCTTAAGTCTCACCTTGACATCTGACATCTTGGTGTTCTTTCCTGCATTCGTATATGTAAGATCATCAACGTTCGCCACATTGAACTGCTCACGTATGATCTTCTTGTATGTATCGCTGAGCTCTGCTGTCGTCTCGAATACATACACATCCGCCTTCTCAGATATTCCTGAATTATCCACCGTTATGGTATCTGTCGTACAGTATGAACCATTGTATATCGCCGGAACATAGAGAAGATACACAGGTGGCAGACCATTCGTAAACTCCTGCTTGTATACTATTCCATCACCATATAAGGTGGTAGGCTTGTATACATTTTTGCCTGAGCTCTCATACTGTGATCTGATAACTGAGACCGTTGTATAATCTGTGTATTCCACATAACACTCAACTGTATATGTGGATCCCAGCTTTGATATCTTGATCTTGGTATTCTTCTGGAAATGATCCTCATTGAATGTTCCACCACCGGAAAGATAATGGTTGTACTGCACATCATACTTTCTCAGCACGTCAAGCTTCGCATCCAGGAAATACTGATATGCGAGATTATCAAGATTGTTGCCTGTTGCGGCTACATTATAGGTGGCACCTATAATGATAGCCGACTGTTTGCTGTCCAGATTTCTGATAGTTCCCGATTCCGTAGCATTAGTCTGTATGGCGCCACTTTCATCGCTCTTGAATGTCGCACCACCATCAAGACCTGCAAGCACATATCCATTCTTAAGAACCTGATATGCCGCATCATTCACATCCACCTGACAGGTGTAGGTCTCATAAGATTTTCCTATGGATACATCGTTGCAGGTATAGGTTGTGTCCGAATATTCCGCCGTTTTAGAATTCGGCAATGTAATAGACTTTCCCGATGGTGTTCCCTTTGTAAAGGAATATGTCTTTGTTCCATTGCCATCAGGAATATTCACATTTCCTGACAGATCAGCGGTCTTAAAGATCTCCATGATCTCCTCAGCCTTCTCGACTGCATACTGCTTCTTCGTCGATGTAGTACCCGTCTTCGTGGCTGTGATCAATGCATTGGTTATCGGATAGATCAGAATGGCAAATATGGCAGCAGCGATTATAATCTCTACTAAACTAAATCCTTTATTGTTTGATTTAACCATTTATTTGTTCACTCCATTTAAGTGTATGCATCTACTGGGCTGTTGTTGTGGTCGTAGTCGTAGTAGACTTTACTGTTGGGTTTCCAAAGATGTTGTTTGTACCTGTCTGTACATTCACATCTGCGTGATCTGTAGTTCTGTCATCACCGTTTACTGCATATGAGGTTATAGTCATATCTCCCTCATACTTTCCTGTCTGTTCGTTGAATGCTATAGTGACATCGTCAAGAGTCATTCTGTAATCACCATTCTTGATGTAGTCGATGACATCCTTGATATCCTTGTAGTCTCCCTCGTATGTGACAGGGAATGATGCTGAATAGCAGTTGTAACCTGATGCTGTAGCTGCTGACTCATCTATAGTCACGTCAGATGCTGCTGCATCTGTTGAAGCACTTGAATTATCAGCAACGGTAACGTCGCCCACAGCGCCTGCGCCAAGTGTATAGAAAAGTGTCTCCTCACCCATTGTTACACTAGGAAAGTTGAACTTATACTTATCCTTTACACCCTGTAAATACATGATCGTGTTATCCTGATACAGCTCTGATGGAAATTCTGCAAGAACAGCCTCATAGTCTGCCTTGTACTTCTCAGTGTCAGCTATGTACTGCTGTCTGTTCGCATCCTTCTCAAGCAGGCTGTTGTAATATGTCTGTCTCTCGTTGTACTGACTCTCAATACTCTTCTTGTCATCGAAATTGCCCATGGCAAGAAATCTTATAGGAAGCACTAAGATAGCAATTCCCAATAAGAATAATAATAGATTTCTCTGTCCCTTTGTGATTGAATCCATGATAGTCCCTCCTTAATTAACTGATACTTCATCTGTTGAAGTCTCGGTGTCATCTGCATTTACATCCTTGTAGATACATGTAACTGTAAAGTCGTATGTTGTATCCCCGCTCTGCTGATCCACATTCTCAGTGACAGACTGAACGAATGAATTGTCTATGCACTCTATATCCTTGAGGTTTATTGCAAATGCAGCTATATCCTCGTACGACTTCGTGTTACCTGTGAAACTAACCTCTGTTGAAGATGAATCAAACGCTGTAAGACTGATTCCCTTTGGCATCTTGTCCTCAAGCTCCGCAATAAGTGTTCCAACATTCTCATTGAGGTTCTCTGTGTAGCTGTACATATTCTGAGCATCCATGTATACAGACTCTGCATCCTCATAGTCCTGTACGATCTGCTCTATATCCTTGATAGAATCAATATCTCTGTTCACCTGGTCAAGCTTTGACTGAGCCTTGTTCTTCGCTATGAACGAGTACGCTGTAACACCACCTGCAACTATGACTGCTATGATGATAAATGCTATAACCAGTGGTGTTGTGTCAACACTGCTTGCACCGCCCTTGCTGCCAGTCTCACCAAGCTCGAAGCCCATAGGGTCAAAGGCAGCTCCGATAGGAACCATGAGATATACAGGATTATAAATCTTAAGATCAATCTTTGGGTCAAATTTGATGTTATACAATGTATCCATTACTCTGGTTGATACATTGAGCTGAACCTTGAACAAGCCGTCGATTCCCTTGATAAGGGCTCCATCACCTGTGAGGAATACATCGTCAATAGGCTTATCAGGATTCTTTGATGTGAAGAAGTCCATCACACGGCCGATATTGTTGATGAGATATCTGAATGCTCCTGTTATAGCATTGTCATCGAAATCAACTGTGAGAAGTCTCTCGTTCTGGAGAAGAGTCATAGCTGTAGTTGCATCCACGCCCTTCGCATCCATAACTTCGTTGACTACCACATTGGTACCGTATGGAACTGTTCTCTGAAGGAGAAGTGTATCTCCTTTTACGATGTTGAGCACTGTTGATTCACTGCCCAACTGGATTACCATAGTTGTCATTGCCTCTGTTGTCTGAGTCTTGATCAACTGAAGCATTGCATTACCAATATAATCAAGTGCTACTACTTTCAGTCCAGCCATAGCTGCGAGATCATAGTATGATCTTACCATGTTCTCTGGTGCAGCGACTGCAAGAACTCTGAGCTGCTTGTTATTCTCTTCATCAGTAACTGTCTCAAGCACTGTATGAGACACTACGTAATCCTCTATATTAACAGGGAAATACTCTGATGAGTTCGCATTAATAATTCCTTTGATTTTGTTCTCCTTAACGAAAGGTACAAGAACCTCTCTGTTAACGATCTTTGTAGAGGTAAGAACGAATATCGCGTTCTTGTTTGTTATTCCATTTGCTGAGAGCTGAGACTTGATCGCCTCTGCTATTCTCTCTTTGTCTCTGATCACGCCATCCTCATAGGCATCTTCCGGTGTCTCGAAGATGATAGCGTTGTGTATCGTTGACTGCTTCTTGTTTGAAGGTGTAACTTCAACGATAGTAATACTTTCATTTGTAATGTCGATTGTTAAGACTTTATTATTACTCGCCATTTTTATAGCCTCCCTCGCTAATCAGTAGTTTTGTATGGAAAATTCCACATTGCTTTGAGTACCAGCTTACCGCTGTTCACCCCATTCATATAATTGTTCCGGATAAGTGCTTTCCGGATAAAGGTCAACATTCTGTCACCCTTTTAATAGCTCATCTCATCCACATAATGACCCTTTTATATAGAAGAAACTCACTGAAAAATAAGTACCAGCTCTACCTAGGTAAGCCAGTTGCCGCCATAAGTCATGCTATGTGACATGTCACATATACAAAAAACCGCTGACTGCAAAGAAAGAGTGAGTATAAAGGATCAGACTATATAACACTCTATATAACATTCTTTCCTTCATATTCAGCTCTGTGTAAAGATATAGCAACCGGGGAAAATCCCCAGCTACTATAAATATAAATAGTAGATAATGTGTCAGCACCTGACGATGATCACACTCACTGCCTGTACGAGGTTGCAACAGGTATAATCACCGTCTGTGCTACACTTATGTAACATCAATCATGTTCTCATGAACAATCCGTAAGTTTACACAAGTCTGTCAGAATCTTACTTGTATTCTGCACATACGTCTGGGTAAAGCTCTGAACCATCAACTGTTACAGTGAAAGTAGACTTGTCTGAGCTAAGTGTAAACATAAATGACTGATTCTTATCATACTTTGGCTTGTATGCAGCTGAACCAAGCTGTGATACAACCTCGCTTGTAAATGCAGCGCCAGTTCCTGTTACTGCAACAGGCTTTGTTGTTGATAATGTATAATCACCAGCTTCTGCTGCATCGTAAGCTGCCTCTACTGAAAGTGCGTTTGTAACTGCTGTTGCGATTGTCTGTGCATTTGATACATCTGTTGATCTTCTTGACTTAGCGATGTACTTGATAAGTGCCGGTGCAAGAGCTCCAGCAAGGATTGCCATGATAGCAATAACGATAATTAACTCTACTAATGAGAAACCTTTGTTGTTTTTCTTCATAATATTACTCTCCTTTTTAGTTGTTTATTGTGTGTTGTTATGTGCTTTGCACTATATCAAACCGGCATCCTCGTTCTACCGGGTTTAACCTTTTAGTTATCATGCAGGTCATACATGATATATCAAATAGCTACCAAACGTATGTTACTTGTAAGCATCACACACATCCGGATACAGCTCTGAGCTGTCCACCTTTACGGTGAATGTAGCCTTATCACTATTGACTGTGATAGTGAACTGCTTGTCCTTGTCATACTTTGGCTTGAATGTACTTGTCCCAAGCTGACTTGTGACTTCTGATGTGAACGCATTCGATGTGCCAAGCTGTGTGCCATCGGTATTCACCGGGTAATCACCAGGTGTGGCATCATCATATGCCTTCTCTACCGATAAGGCATTGGCGACTGCCGTCGCTATAGTCTGGGCGTTCGACACATCGGTCGATCTTCTTGACTTTGCTATGTACTTTATGAGCGCCGGTGCAAGTGCTCCGGCAAGAATAGCCATGATTGCTATGACTATGATAAGCTCCACCAGTGAAAAGCCTTTGTTTCTGTTCATCTAACTTCCCTCTTTTGTTTATACATTGTCCATAGCGTTGTACATACTCATGATAGGTCCATATACAGCTGCAACTATCATTCCTACAACGCCCGCAAGAAGTACCATGATCATAGGCTCCATAGCGGCTGTAAGTGCATTTGTAGCAGCCTCAACCTCTTCGTCGTAATAGTCAGCGACCTTGTTAAGCATCTCTTCTATATCACCTGTCTCCTCGCCAATCTTAGTCATGGCCGAGAGCATAGGTGGAAGCATCGTCATATCCTTGAGCGGTTTCGAGAGCGGAACACCCTTTGACACCTGAACTTTAGCATCTAATAATCCATCTCTGATGATCTTGTTGTCCATCATCTTAGCAACCTGCTCAACCGCATCTATCATGGATATACCTGAAGCCATCAATGTACTCATGGTTCTTGCAAATCTTGCACAGGCTGTCTTAACATTCAGATTTCCGAATATTGGAGCCTTAAGTCCTATGTTCGCAAAGAGCTGTTCACCAAAAGGTGTCTTCTTGAAGAACTTAACACCGAACACTATAGCTGCCACTATAATTATGAGCAGCCACCACTTATACATAACGAAATCTGCCGCCGCCATCATCATACGAGTTGCGAGTGGAAGCTGAGTTCCCATCTCCTCAAACATACTTGAGAAGTTTGGTATAACCGCTACCAACACTACTATGATAACTATAACCATAACACAGAGAACTACGATAGGATATGTCATGGCACCCTTGATCTTGGATGACAATGCATTGTCCTTCTCGAAATGCTCTACCAGTCTGTCCAAGCAAATCTCAAGATTACCAGACATCTCACCAGCCGCCACCATGTTGATCATGATAGGCGGGAATACATCCGGGTTAACTCTGAGCGCATCCGCCAGAGTTCCACCTTTCTCTACATATGTACGCGCATCTGCTATGGCCTTTCGCAGCGTCTTGTTCTCGATCTGATCTCCCATCAGCTCCAGTGCGGATATGATGGTAACACCGGCCTTGATGACCGCTGAGAACTGTTTACAGAATACACCCAGGTCTCTTGACTTGACCTTCTTCTTAAATCCTATACCCCCAAGCGGGCTGCTCTGCTCCGTCAGACTCATGATCGAGTAGCCTTCTGACTTCAGCTTCTTCTCAGCACCATCTCTGTTAGGGGCCTCGATGGTACCTTTTTTGTTCTTACCATCTCTGTCAACAACCTTGTAATTAAATACTGCCATTGTCTCTCCTCCGACCCAATCTTAATATTCTTACGTTTTCATGTATCTGCACTTTAAAAGCGCAATAATGCAACATAAATTATATGTAAAATATCTTACTATACCACACAGATTTAATCAACATTTAATTATTTGCACGTTATTTTTTAGACAATGTGCACAATGCGGCTTGGTTATTATACCACATTTTTCCATATGGCAATCGATTATTCCATATATCTTACTGTCCGTTGATCTTCTTTCTCAGGTACTGCTGATCCTGTGCGTATGTCATGGCAACCTCTCTTGTGACGGTCCCTGAAGCATACAGCTCATACAATGCATCGTCCATAGTGATCATACCTAAGGCTCTGCTTGTCTGGATAGTTGACTGGATCTGATGAGTCTTGGCTTCTCGTATCAGACTTCGTATAGCAGGCGATGCAAGCATTACCTCGAAGGCTGCAACTCGTCCGTTGCCGCTCGCTATAGGAAGAAGCGACTGTGAGATAACTCCCTCAAGAACCATCGCGAGCTGAACTCTTACCTGCTGCTGCTGGTTTGTAGGGAAGATATCTATGATACGATCGATGGTACTTGCCGCACCGATTGTATGCAGTGTGGAGAATACCAAGTGTCCTGTCTCGGCAGCGGTTATGGCTGTGGAGATAGTCTCAAGATCTCGCATCTCTCCTACGAGGATGATATCAGGATCCTCACGGAGTGCTGCACGGAGTGCATTCGCATAGCTGAGTGTATCCATACCAACCTCTCGCTGGTTAACTATTGCCTTATTGTGATGGTGAATGTACTCTATAGGATCCTCAAGTGTGATGATGTGATCCGTAAGGTTCTCATTCGCCTTGTTTATAATAGATGCAAGTGTGGTTGACTTACCAGAACCTGTAGGTCCTGTTACGAGAACCAGACCTCTCTTTCTCTTGTAGAGCTCAACAACCTCCCTTGGAATACCAAGCTGGTCAGGTCTTGGGATCTGTGTCTCAACTCGTCTGTACGCTGCTGCCATGTTTCCCTTGTCCATGAATACATTGACACGGAAACGTCCGGTCTCAGGTGAATCGAATGAGAAATCGACCTCTCCTCTGTCCTGAAGTATGGCCTTATGCCTGTCCTTCATAGTAGATCCAATTGCCTCTGCCGCATCAGCAGGTGACAGTGCCGGAACCTCAACCTCGGTGAGCTTACCGTTGATTCTGAGCTTAGGTGGTATACCTACAGCTATATGAACATCTGACGCCTTTGCTTCTACAGAGAAGGCAAGTAATTCCTTCATGTCTAACATAACTTGTCCCTTCCTTTCCCTTTTGCATTAATAATTACAATTTATATATAATCTCATTATATATCTCTTATATCTTACAGCTCTCCCATGTCCACTCCCTCGGCCACGGTTACTGTACTGTGAACGATCTTGTTCATCTCTGCTATGGATGTGATACCGTCAAGAACATGCTTGGCAGCTCCCATCTTCAGTGTGAGCATTCCTTCCTTGAGGGCCTGCTTCTCGATGACATCCGCTGTAGCTCCGGAAGCGATGACAGCCTGAAGCTCTCTTGATACAGGCATCATCTCGTATACACCGATTCGTCCTGAATATCCTGTGTCGTTACACAGTGGGCATCCCTGTGGCTCGTAGATGATGACATCCTCCTCGTCAGCCGGAACACCGAGCTGAACTCTCTCATCATCCTCCACAAGTCTTGGCTGCTTACATGTGGTACAAAGTCTTCGCACAAGTCTCTGTGCAATAACTCCAACAACAGCATCACCGGCGATGTATGACTCAATACCCATATCGATAAGACGGGTGATGGTCGAAGCCGCTGAGTTAGTATGCAGTGTCGATACAACCAAATGTCCTGTGATAGCGGCCTGTACGGCGATTCCTGCTGTCTCACCGTCTCGGATCTCTCCTATCATGATGATATCCGGATCCTGACGAAGGATAGATCTGAGGGCTGCCGCGAAAGTCATGTCCGCCTTGTTGTTAACCTGTACCTGATTGATACCGTTGATGTTCGCCTCGACAGGATCCTCAACGGTGATGATGTTAACATCCTCTGTGTTAAGCTCACTGAGTGATGTGTACAGTGTAGTTGATTTTCCCGATCCTGTAGGTCCCGTTACAAGGATGATACCATGTGGGTTGCTGAGGATATTATCGAAAACCTTCTCCTGCTCTGCATCGAAACCAAGGGCACTCTTCGGTTTTGTCAGGCCGTCCTTGGATGTAAGTCTCATAACCGTCTTCTCTCCGAAAACTGTTGGAAGGATAGAAACACGGACATCAAACTCTCTTCTGTCAACCATGATGGTGATACGACCATCCTGTGGTTTTCTCTTCTCTGCTATATCCATACCGCCTATGATCTTGATACGGGCTGTGATACCTGCCAGTATGCTGAGGTCGTATGACATAACCTGCTTAAGTGCACCATCTATTCTGTATCTGACTCTGACGCTGTTCTCCAGAGCCTCTATATGTATATCTGACGCTCTCTGTCTTACTCCGCCTTCGATGATCTGCTTAACCAGAAGTACGATAGGGGAATTATCGATTTCTTCGTTGCCCTCTTCCTCGTCGCCTCCGCCGAGCACATTCTGCTGCTCCTGTCTGTAGGCCTCAGCAGCCTCCATAGCCTGAGCGCTTCCGTAATACTTGTCTATGGCATTCCTGATTCCCTCCTCAGATGCGAGCATCGGCTCTACCTGAAGATTTGTCACAAGACCAATATCGTCCATGGCCATGATATCCATTGGATCTGCCATGGCTACCTTGAGGATGTTCGGGTTATCAGGATCTATCTCTATAGGTATGGCCTGATACTTGGTGACCATGTTCTCAGGCACCATGTGTATAACCTTCTCCTCGATCTTAGCTCCCTTGAGCTCTATGTAGTCAATTCCCAACTGGGTTGTAAGTACCGTAATCAGCATGTCGTTACTTATAAATCCCAGATCAACCAGGGCGTTACCAAGCTTTCTGCCGGTCTCCTTCTGCTTTGCAAGTCCTTCCTGAAGCTGTTCCTCCGTGATAGCCCCCGCTGCTACAAGGACATCTCCAATTCTGATCTTCTTACGTCCCACGCTTAATCGCATTCTCTAAATACCCTCCTCACGTCTCTCGCAATTCTACGCACAGGCAGAATTATCCAAATACCTAAAGCGTATTATATCACAGTATTTTCACATTTTAAACATTTTGTACATATTTTGATACATCTTTTTGCACTTTTATCAGATTTTTGCTTTTTTACAGGGTGGATAGGCACTATTTCTGCACAATAAACATATTATATAAGCAAGCTGACTGTACTAATTGTAAAATAGCCCGTCCATCATATGTACAGCCAGTACAATCAAATTACGGGAGCAGCTCATATATGGAAGCGTTTAAAAACCCACTAACTCCCGAAGAAGAGAAAAAATATATTGCGCTGTGCCTGTCCGGCGACAAGGCTGCCCGCAGCATTCTGATAGAGTACAATCTCCGTCTGGTCGCCCACATATCCAGAAAGTACAATTCCGCCGTGAGGGATCCCGAGGATCTTCTGTCCATAGGCACGATAGGTCTCATCAAAGCCATAGACAGCTACAGACCCGACAAAGGCTGCAAACTGTCAGGATACGCCGCCAAATGTATCGAAAACGAGCTTCTCATGACTCTCCGCCACGAGAAGAAGAAGGCGCGTGAGGTCTCGATCTACGATCCCATCGGCACTGATAAAGAGGGTAACGAGATCGTCATCCTTGACATCATAGGTTCGGAGAACGTCAACGTTCTGGACAAAATGATACAGGACGACCACCTGTGCCTGCTTCCCTCCTGCATATCATCGCTCCTCTCATCCAGGGAGAGGGAGATCATATGTATGCGCTACGGTCTTGACGGGCAGTCACCTCTCACCCAAAAGGAGGTAGCCAGGCTGCTCGGGATCTCCAGGTCATATGTATCGCGCATAGAGAAAAAAGCTCTTGGCAAATTAAGAGGATGCCTGGATTGACATCCAGACATCCTTATGATCACTCTTTTCTTCTCAGTATAATACCGGTCTCAAGCTCCTTATCAAGCTTCACCCTCAATTTCTGCTTTGGATGCGGCGCGGAGTCCATACTGTTTCCTTCCTCGTCGTATATCGCCTGAACCTCGCACTCTATATTTGTTCCATCAAAGCCCATGGCTTCAAGCTTCTCTCCCACCAGGAACTTATTCTTCTGCTCAAAGCATACACAGCCATCCGGGGTAACCTCTCTCACAGTTCCAATATACGTATAGTTTTTTACATATGTGTTATTATCATATATCTGTGATTCTGAGTCTGTCTTCCCGAAATAAAATCCCGTTGTGAACTGCCTGTATGTGCATTTGGCTATCTCTCTCTTGTAGTATTCCATGTTTGCTCTGTACTTCTTTTCTGACTCCATATAATCATCTATGGCTTTTCTGTAGGTTCTGGCAACGGTCGCCACATACAGAGCAGTCTTCATACGCCCCTCTATCTTGAAGCTGTCTATTCCGGCTTTCATCATCTCCGGGATGTACTCTATCATGCACAGATCCTTGGAGTTAAATATATATGTTCCTCTGTCGTCCTCGTTGACAGTCATATACTCTCCCGGTCTGGTCTCCTCGACGATGGAATACTTCCATCTGCACGGATGGGTGCACGCACCATGATTCGCATCCCTGCCTGTGAAGTAGTTGCTGAGAAGGCATCTTCCTGAATATGATATACACATAGCGCCATGGATAAATGACTCTATCTCCATATCGTCCGGTATGTTTGCTCTTATCTGTGATATCTCCGCAAGGGACAGTTCTCTGGCAGACACAACCCGCTTTATGCCGTGGTCATACCAGAACTTGTATGTCATGTAGTTCGTGTTGTTGGCCTGTGTGCTTATGTGTAATTCCATATCCGGCATAGTCTCCCGAGCTATGGTAAACACGCCCGGATCGGATACAAGAACAGCGTCCACACCTGTATCTTTCAGCTCGCCAAAATAAGCTCTTATTCCATCCAGATCATAGTTGTGTGCAAATATATTGGCTGTCACATACACCTTGGCATTATGTGCATGGGCATATTCCACGCCCTGTTTCATCTCTTCTATGGAAAAGTTGTCTGCTTTCGCTCTGAGGCCAAATGCCTGTCCGCCTATATACACTGCGTCAGCTCCATAGTCCACGGCCACCTTGAGCGTGTCCAGTCCGCCCGCCGGGACAAGAAGCTCTGGTTTCTTATCTCTCATATCGTTTCCTCCAACCATTTTTCGTTTATTTCCTGATACTAAGGCTCATTCCATCCCCTATATTGAGTATGGCCGTCTCCAAATGTTCATTGCGGGTGAGCTCGTACAGGTATTCTCTCATCCTTGAATGTATCGTTCTGTTTCTTCTGGTAACTGCAAATCTGCTCTCAAGGACATCTCCGTCCTGAAGCACGTTGTCGCAGAGCAATACCCCCTTCGGAGCTAGCAGCCGTATAGCCTCCGTGAAAAAATTGCCATACTGACCCTTAGCTGCATCCATGAACACCATGTCATAGCTTTCTGTCATCTCTGGTAATATCTCCAGTGCATCGCCCTCAAGCAGAGTAATCTTGTCTGAAGCCCCGGCTCTGACTATATTCTTCTTCGCCTCTTCTATTCTCGGCTGATAATTCTCTATAGTTGTTATATGTGCGTCATCATCCAGAAATCTACTCATAAAAATGGCAGAAAAGCCAACGGCTGAACCTATCTCAAGAATCTTCTTCGGCCTGTTCATAAGAATCAACATCTTGATGAACTCTCCAGCCTCTCGTCTTATGATAGGTACCCTGTTCTCTTCTGCCTCTCTTCTGATCGAGGTCACAACCTCATCGTAGTCTGTATTGAAGGAATTGATAAATGACGCAAGTCTTTCATCACATACCATAATTATCCTCTCTGTCTATTCCTCGGCACTGTCCTCGCTGGAGGAGTCATCACTGCTGTCTCCGCTGCTATCCCCCGAGGAACTCTTGCCATTTCCCGTTATGATCTCTATTATCTCCTGATTTGTATCGCTCGGTGCTATCTGATATGTACCAGGCTGGATATCATCTGCATATCCGCCTATTCTGACCTTCAGTATAAAAGCGTATTTGTCCTTGATGACCTCCGCTGTCTTAAGGGAATCCGCCACATCAAGAAGCGGCTCGTCCTGAGTTATCTGTATAGTTGCCTTACGGTTGCTGCCCGGATCCGCAGCCCTTGTGGCAAACACCTGATACGCAAAATCATACGAGTATGAGAAAGCCTTTACCAATATAAATAAAATACATACATTGATGAATAGTCCAAAAAGGAACCTCAGAATCTTCTTCATACTTCTAGCACTATCTAAAGCCATAATCGTTATTCTCCTTGTTCACAAATACATCTCAGCCAGCGCGAATCACCGGGCGTCCTCATCTATGATATCGAAATCAAGATCGTCCGCTATCTGTTCATATACAAGCTTCATCATTCTCACCAGCTTCTGCTCCGCCCTGATAAAGTCATTGACTATAGTATCATGGACTATGGAGTCATATTCCATGAATAGATTATTAACTTCATCATATGGATTGTCAAGCATTTCGTTATTCTGTATTTCATAATTTTTCTTACGAAATTCCATGAACTGCTGAAGTTTTTCTGGTTTCTGTCTAAGTTTATCCTTGCAATACTGATAATTCTTGTAGACATCAGAATCCTTGATGCACGCATTCAATTGTCTGCTAAGTTCCAATGTATCTGTCATTTTCTCACCCTTCTACACCTCTGTGATTATAGGAAGGATCATAGGGCTTCTCTTTGTCCTCTTCCAGAGAAACTCTCCCATGTCATCCTTTATCACGGATTTGATCTTACCCCAGTCTGTCACGCCGCGGCTCAGGCATCTGTCGAGAGCCTCCTGACATGTGATCCTGCAGTCTTCCATAAGTGTCTCAGACTCCCTGACGTACACGAAGCCTCTTGACACTATATCCGGCCCTGCAACAAGCTGGTTGCTGTATCTGTCCAGGGTCACAACTATGATTATGAGGCCATTCTGTGACAGAAGCTGTCTGTCTCTGAGGACGATATTTCCAACATCTCCAACTCCAAGTCCATCCACAAATACTCCCTGTGCAGGAACCTTGCCGACAACGTCGAACTTCTCCTCACCGATCTCAAGAACATCGCCTGTGGTCATGATCTTGACATTCTCCTTAGGGATTCCCATCTCAACTGCAAGCTCTGCATGTCTCTTGAGGTGTCTATACTCACCGTGGACAGGTATTGCATATTTCGGTCTTGTGAGCGCATATATAAGCTTGAGCTCCTCACGGCAGGCATGGCCGGATACGTGTGTATCCTCAAATATAACGTGTGCACCCTTCGCCTCGAGCTCATTTATAACCTTGAATACCGCCTTTTCATTTCCCGGTATAGGATGTGAGCTGAAAATGACCACATCACCAGGCTTTATGGCTACTTTATTGTGTATTGATGCAGCTATACGTGACAGCGCAGCCATGTTCTCTCCCTGACTTCCCGTGGTGATGAGAACAACCTTCTCATCCGGGTAGTTCTTCATCTCGCTTATATCTATGAGTGTGTTATCCGGTATGTTGATATATCCAAGTTCGGACGCCGTGGTGATGATGTTCACCATGCTTCGTCCCTCTATGACAGCCTTTCTGCCATACTTGTAAGCTGAATTGATGATCTGCTGTACTCTGTCAACGTTGGATGCAAATGTCGCTATGATGATCCTGTGATCCTTGTTGTCGTTGAACAAGTTGTCAAATGTTCTTCCCACTGTCTTCTCTGACTGTGTGAAGCCCTCCTTCTCAGCATTTGTCGAGTCAGCCATGAGTGCAAGCACACCCTTCTTGCCGAGCTCAGCAAATCTCTGAAGATCTATGGTTCCGCCAAATACCGGTGTGTAGTCTATCTTGAAATCTCCGGTGTGGACAATAAGTCCGGCCGGTGTGTATATGGCAAGGGCCGCCGAATCTGCTATGGAGTGGTTTGTTCTGATGAATTCCACTCTGAATGCCCCAAGATTTATATTCTGACCATACTTTACAACCTTTCTTCTGGTGTTGTTCATAAGGTTGTGTTCCTTCAGTTTGTTCTCTATAAGACCCATGGTCAGCTTGGTCGCATAGATCGGCATGTTTAATTCTTTCTCAATGTACGGTATGGCTCCTATGTGATCCTCATGTCCATGGGTAACCACGAGTCCCCTGACCTTGTCCGCGTTTTCCTTGAGATAGGTGACATCAGGAATTACCAGATCGATTCCTAACATGTCGTCCTCAGGGAATGCCAGTCCGCAGTCAATGACTATGATAGAGTCCTCATACTCTATCGCAGTGATATTCATTCCAATCTGTTCCAGACCGCCCAAAGGAATGATCTTCACTGTCTCTTTATTATTCTTATTCAATTTTCTTATACCTCCAAATTTACGTCCTCAAGCAGTTCGTCAAATATCTTGATGACCGCCTCTAATTCATTTTCATCTTCCACAATATCGTATGCTGCCATCTCTTCCGTATCAGCTCCGTTGTTCTCGCGAAGGATAAGGAATGATTCATCATCCGCCTTGTCTATAACGAACAGATAATTCACGCCGCCAAGTGTGGTCTGCTCCACAACCGAGAATTCCACTTCTGTTCCATCTTCTGCTTCAAATATGATACTGTTGTCCGTCTTCCTGTTCTCTGCCATATAAACCTCTTAATACTTCTTCAGGCGTACACAAAACAAAGGCAGAAGGTCTGTGTCTATCACAGACTGCTGCACTTCGCATCAAGATAGTTCTGCAGTATGACCGCAGCCGCCATCTTGTCTATGTACGTCTTCCTGTTCTCTCTTCTCACTCCGCTGTCCATAAGGATCCGCTCTGCCTCCACAGTGGTAAGGCGCTCATCCCACAGAACAACCTCAAGTCCTGTTCTGCGCTCAAGATCCTCCTTGAATGCCTGGGTGGCCTCGCATCTGTCTCCCTCTGAATTGTTCATGTTCTTCGGGTAGCCAAGCACCATCAGCTCTATGCGGTCGCGCTCTCCTGCCGCTCCATACTCTTCAAGTATGGCCTCTATGCGGGCAAGTGTCTGTCTCAGCTTGTTCGCCGACTTTCTCTCTATCGTCTCCAGCGGCTGGGCAGTCATCTTGAGAGGATCGCTCACGGCAACTCCCACCGTCTTGGTTCCATAGTCAAGTCCCAATATTCTCATACTATTCTTTTCCTTTACACGAGGTTATTCTTGATGTAGTCCTCAAGTAAAACCTCAATGATCTCGTCTCTCTCCACCTTCATGATCAGGCTTCGCGCATTCTTGTAGCTTGTGATATATGTCGGGTCACCGCTCATTATGTACCCAACAACCTGGCTTACCGGATTATATCCTTTCTCGGTAAGTGCATCGTATACTTCTCCAATTATCTCGCGTACGTCCACTGTCGCGTCCTTGATTGGAACAATATTCTGTGTACTTTCGTTATTCATCAAATCACGTCCTCATCTTGTTATTATCTCATGAGCCAATTAACATTCCTATTCTAATATAAAAAACTACAAAAGTAAAGGAAGGTTTCCCCCATTTTGGGTATATGTCACATACACAAAGCTGTTCACAAAACTCTCCGGCATGGATATGTCGCCCACATCTATGAGTATATCCATGTATCTCTCCGTATGTCCTCTGAGATATGTCTTATTGTCCTTCTTTACAACCTCTTCCACCAGGACTTCAAGCTCACAGCCCTCAAACTGGGCTTCATATGCGGTCTTGTTGTCATGGGCAAGCTTAAGCAGCACATCGCTTCGCTCATTCTTTATCTCAGGGGCAACCTGCTCTTTCATGGCGGCAGCGACTGTTCCCTTTCTCGGAGAATACTTGAATATATGCATCTCATACAGATTGAGCTCCGTCAGATATCTGACAGTCTCTGCAAATTCTTCCTCAGTCTCTCCCGGGAAGCCCACTATCACATCCGTGGTGAGCGCAGGGGACTTATACGCCTTTCTCAGCATGTCACATTTTTCAAAGTATTGCTTGCAAGTGTACTTTCTGTTCATTCTCTTTAGCACTGAATCACAGCCGCTCTGCAGGCTCAGATGGAAGTGTGGACATACTTTCGAATTGGATGAAATTCTCTCCACAAACTCCTCTGTTATTATCCCCGGCTCAAGTGAACCAAGCCTTATTCTCTTGATTCCTTTGATTTTTGAGATAGCCTCTATAAGCTCTATAAGTGCTCCCTCATTATTCTTATCTTTGCCATATGACGATATGTGTATACCGGTAAGCACAACTTCTTTTATTCCTGCCTCCGC
Organism: Coprococcus sp. RTP21428st1_C9_RTP21428_210409; assembly: GCF_040227395.1. Classification (NCBI taxonomy): domain Bacteria; kingdom Bacillati; phylum Bacillota; class Clostridia; order Lachnospirales; family Lachnospiraceae; genus Coprococcus; species Coprococcus sp. RTP21428st1_C9_RTP21428_210409. Next base: position 1,353 of record NZ_JBEHVV010000004.1, on the reverse strand, counting down.
AAGCTCTGATACTTCTGCAAGGATCGCCTCCTGGCTTCTGCTTCTTATCCTTCCTCTTACATACGGGATTATGCAGTATGAGCAGAACTGATTGCAGCCGTCCTGGATCTTGACATATGCCCTTGTGTGTCCCACAGGGACATGGCCGCCCATCTCCTCGTACTCAGTCTCTCTGGATATATCCACGAAGTATTCCATGGCTTCATGATCTTTACCTGGGGCATTTTTTCCATTGTTTCTCACATTAATATAATCATTAACTATTTCTGTGATACTTTTCTTCTTATTGTTGCTTATTACTATATCTATAGCTTCATCCTGCTCGAGAATCTCTCTGGCTGACTGCACATAGCATCCTGCGGCTATCACTATTCCATCAGGATTCATCTTTCTGGCTCTGTGAAGCATCTGCCTTGATTTTTTGTCCGCAATATTGGTCACAGAACAGGTATTTACTATATATATATCTGCTTTTTCGTCAAATTCCACTATATTTGCACCGGCAGCCTTCAGCATGTCGAGCATGCTGTCAGTCTCCGCCTGATTGACTTTGCAGCCAAGTGTTGTGGCAGCCACAGACATTCCTTTTAGCATGTATTTTACACTCCTTATATTGACTTTTGTATTCTATAAAAATATAATAATGACAGTACATAAAAAACTTACAAGGGTTAGGAGGACTATTTATGACAGCAGTTAAGATTTCTTTAAACTCAATCGATAAGGTCAAGAGCTTTTGCAATGACATTGCGAAATTTGACGCAGAATTCGACCTCGTATCAGGACGTTACGTAATTGATGCAAAGTCAATCATGGGTATTTTCAGTCTTGATATCTCAAAGCCTATCGAACTTAACATTCATGCAGAGAGCGGTATCGATGAGATCATGGCTACTCTGAAGCCATACCTTGCAGAATAGTATTTATTCTGCCCCGTATGTTATATGGATCTGATAATCAAAGAGATGCTTATTATGAAGCATCTCTTTTTTGTTGTCTTTTATCACTGTTTTATATTGTTTTACTGCTTTGCGCGACACATAACGACCTCTGCCGTATCTACAGCCTTGCGGTACAATGGCTCGATGATTCCTGTGAGCTTTGCCTCCGACTTCTCTATCGCAGAGAGAACCGGATGTGTAACCGGATGCTTTGCAACAAATGTCGTACAGCAATCCTCGTATGGCAGTATAGATGTCTCGTATGTTCCGATCTTCTCTGATATGTCTACTATCTCCTGCTTATCCATGCCTATACATGGTCTGAACACCGGCATGGTGCTGACCTGGTTGATAACGTTCAGGCTGAACACAGTCTGGCTTGAAACCTGGCCTATGCTCTCTCCTGTTATCG